>DATEPK010000268.1:0-10058 GCA_035273245.1 Thermoleophilaceae bacterium | reverse complement strand
GTCGACGGCGCGCATCTCCGCCGCCTCGTAGACGGGGTCGAGCCAGTGCGGAAGGGTCATCGCAACAGCGCCACGGCGCCGGCCGTGGTGTCCGTATGCGTGAGCGACACCACCGGCCGCGCGCCCAGCTCCCGTGCCCGCTCCGCCACCGAGCCGCTCAGCCGCACCTCCGGCGCGCCGCCCGTGGCCACCACCTCCACGTCCCGGAAGTTCCACCCCTCCATGCCCAGCGCCTTGGCCACGGCCTCCTTGGCACAGAAGCGCGCCGCGAGATGCCGCGCCGGACGCGCGTGCCGCGCCGCGTACTCCAGCTCCTGCTCGCTGAAGAGCCGCTCCGCCAGGCGCGGGCGCCGCTCGAGCGCGCGCTCCAGCCGCTCGATGTCGAGAAGGTCGAGCCCGATTCCGCTCATGCGCGGAGCGTACGGGAGCGAGCGGCTACTCGACGGTTACGGTCTTCGCCAGGTTGCGCGGCTGGTCCACGTTGAGCCCGCGCGCCCGCGCGATGTAGTACGCGAGCAGTTGCAGCGGGATCACCGCGAGGATCGGCTGAAGCAGCCAGTCCGTGCGCGGCACCGTGACGAGCTCCTCCACGTGCATCGACACGTCGGGATTGCCCTCGGTGGCCACCGCGATCACGTGCGCCCCGCGCGCACGCACCTCCGCCACGTTCGACAGCACCTTGTCGAGCACCGGCGAATCGGTGGCCACGCACACCACCGGCGTCTGCTCGTCGAGCAGCGCGATCGGGCCGTGCTTCATCTCGCCTGCCGCGTACGCGTCGGTGGGGATGTACGAGATCTCCTTCAGCTTGAGGGCGCCCTCGAGGCACACCGGCAGCCCGACGTGGCGCCCGAGGTAGAGGAAGAACTCGGACTTCGACCAGCGCGAGGCGATCTCGCGCATCGGCTCGTCCACATGCTCGAGCAGCTCGCTGATGAGGTGCGGCAGGCGCTTGATCTCCTGGGCGAGCTCCGCGGCCCGCTCCGGCGAGAGCGTGCCGCGCACCTGCGCGAGCTTGATGCCGAGCAGGTACATCACCGCCACCTGGGACACGAACGTCTTCGTGGCGGCCACCCCGATCTCGAGCCCGGCGCGGGTGAAGAGCACGCCGTCCGCGTCGCGGGTGGCCTGGCTGCCCATCACGTTCGTCACACCGATCACCTTCGCGCCGCTCTTGCGCGCCAGGCGCATCGCGGCGAGCGTGTCCGCCGTCTCGCCGGATTGCGTGATGCCCACGACGAGATCGTGCTCGCCCAGCACCGGGTTGCGGTAGCGGAACTCGGACGCGATGTCGAGCTCCACCGGCACGCGCGCCCACTCCTCGATCGCGTAGCGACCCACGAGGCCGGCGTGGTAGGACGTGCCGCACGCCACAACGGCGATGCGGCGCAGGCTGCGCAACTCGTCGTCTGACACGCCGATGTCGCCCAGCTCCACGAGGTCGCCCGGCACGCGGTCGAAGATCGTCTCCGCAACGGCGTCCGCCTGCTCGTGGATCTCCTTGAGCATGAAGGTCTCGTAGCCGCCCTTCTCGGCGGCGCTCTCGTCCCAGTCGATCTCCGCGGTGCCGCGCTCGAGCGGGGTGCCCGAGGCGTCCATGAACTCGGTAGAGCCTGCCCGCAGCACCACGATCTCGTCGTCGTTCAGGTATTGCACGGTGCGGGTCTCGGAGAGGAACGCGGGAATCGCGGATGCGATGAATGACTCGGCGTCCGAGACGCCGACCACGAGCGGACACTCCTTGCGAGCGCCCACAAGGACGTCCGGCTCGTCGGCCGCCATGGCGACGAACGCGTAATGGCCGCGAAGCTCGTTGTACGCGACCCGGACCGCCTCCACCAGGTCACCTTCGTAGTGCGACGAGATGAGATGTGCGACCACCTCGGCATCGGTGTCCGAGGTGAACGCGGCGCCATTCGCCACCAGGCGCTCGCGAAGCGCGACATGGTTCTCGACGATCCCGTTGAGGACGATGTGGATGCGGTCGTCGGTGTCGAAGTGCGGATGCGCGTTCGCCTCGCACACGCGTCCGTGGGTGGCCCAGCGCGTGTGCCCGATTCCGATTGTGGGCTCGGCCGTGGCGGTGGCCACCGCGCCGGCGTCTTCGCGCGCGCGCGCCTCCACCGCCTCGCGCAGGAACGAAAGGTTGCCCACCGCGCGCACGGATTCGATGCGGTCATCCGTCAGAAGCGAGAGCCCAGCGGAGTCATAGCCGCGGTACTCGAGCTTCTCAAGGCCCTGAAGGAGGAGCTCCCTGCACGGCCGCTTGCCTACGTAACCGACGATTCCGCACATGCGCTGTCACCTCCTAAGGGACGGAAAAAGCCGCGCTGGCGGCGGCCTCGTTAACGCCCCTTGGCAAGGGCAAATCGATGGTATCAGCGGTTTTGGGGCCCGGCGACGCGCGGTCAGATTCCTGCCGCCTGTGCCAGCAGGAAGATGTTGAGCGAGACGATCAGCGCCGCCACCACCGCCGCCACCACCGTGGTGAAGCGGTTGTTCACGAGCGCGCCCATCAGGCTCTTCCGGCTCGTGACGATCACGAGCGGGATCAGGGCGAACGGGATGCCGAAAGACAGAACGACCTGGCTGATCACGAGCGATCCGGTTGGGTCGAGCCCCACCCCGAGCACGATCAGCGCGGGCGTCATCGTCACGAGCCTGCGGACCGCCAGCGGGATGCGCCTGGCGATGAACCCCTGCATCACCACCTGGCCCGCGTAGGTGCCAACGCTCGAGCTCGCGAATCCGGACGCCAGCAGCGCCAGCCCGAACGCGACCGCCGTGCCGTTGCCGATCAGGTTCTCGAAGCCGTGGTACGCGCCCTCGATGGAGTCCACACCCGTGTGACCGGTCTTGTGGAACAGCGCCGCGGCAACCATCAGCATGCAGACGTTCACCACGCCTGCCACGGTCATGGCGATGCCCACGTCCAGCCGCTGGAAGCGCATCAGCCGCCGGCGGTCATCGTCCCCGTGGACCTTGATGCGGTCCTGCGTGAGGGCCGAGTGGAGGTAGATCACGTGCGGCATCACGGTCGCGCCGAGGATGCCGACGGCGAGCAGCACCGAGTCCTTGCCCGCGAAGTGCGGGACGACGCCCTTCAGCGCCTCGCTCGCGCTCGGCCCGACCTCAAACGCCTGGTAGAGGAAGCCCAGCAGCACCACCGCGAACAGCCCGCCGATGGCGAGCTCGAATTTCCGGTAGCCGCGCGTCTGCAGCCCGAGGATGCCGAACGCGACCACGCCCGTGATGAGGCCGGCAACGAACAGCGGTACTCCGAAGAGCAAATTGAGGGCGACCGCCGCGCCGACGAACTCCGCCATGTCCGTGGCCATCGCGATCAGCTCGGCCTGCACCCATAGGCCCCAGGTGACGCCCTTCGGAAAGGTCTCGCGGCAGATCTCCGGCAGGTTCTTCCCGGTCGCTATCCCCACCTTCGCGGACAGCATCTGCACGAGCATCGCGGTGAGGTTGGCCGCGATCACCACCCAGAGCAGCAGGTAGCCGTAGCGCGCCCCGCCCTGGATGTTGGTGGCGAAGTTGCCGGGGTCGATGTACGCCACCGCGGCCACGAACGCCGGCCCGAGCAGCGGCAGCGTGCCGCGCACAAAGCCGCGCTTGCGCAGCTCCTGCAGCGAGGCCGGAGTGGGAAGCGCTACGGCGTCCGGCGAGAGCGGCTTGCTCACTCGCCCTCCACCTCGGCGCGCATCGCGCGGGCCAGCCCTCCGCCGAGCACGTGCACGTGCTTGCCGAAGCGAGCGGACACCGGGCCCTCGAACGGCTGTTTGTCCACGATCTCGAAGTCGTCGCCGGGCGCGATGCCGCGGTGGGCCAGGTAGCGGAGCATCTCGGGATCGGAGTCCGAGATGCGGACGAAGCGGCCCTGGGCGCCCGGCTCGAGCGACTGCATGCTGCGCGTATCGCCCTCCTCGATCCGCAGCTCCCGCGTCGGGATCGGGTCGCCATGCGGGTCGTGGGTAGGATCGCCGAGCTTGCGCGCGATCAGCTCCTCGAGCTCCTCGGAGAGCACGTGCTCGAGCACCTCGGCCTCGTCGTGCACGCGGTCCCACGGAACGTCGAGGTTCTCGGCGAGGTAGAGCTCGAGCAGCCGGTGGTGGCGGAGCACCTCGAGCGCCACGCGCTGTCCGGCGTCCGTGAGCCGGACTCCCTTGTATGGCACGTGCTCCACGAGGCCGTGCGCGCTCAGCTTCTTCGCCATGTTCGAGGCGGACGCGGGCGTGACGCCGAGCCGCTCGGCGATGGCGTTCGTGTTCACCGCGCTCCCGCGCTGTGTCTGCAGCGCGTAGATCGCCTTCGCGTAGTCCTCGACAGCCGCGGTTACGTGATCTTCAGTCGCCATGCATGACAGATTATGCCATGGCTAAAACTAAAGTTTGAGGTAGCTGGACGATTATCCGAGCTCGCGCTGCACCAACTGCGCCAGCCGCTCGGCCACTTCGCGGCATTCACCCTCGTCCGGCGCCTCCACCATCACCCTGATCAGCGGCTCGGTGCCCGACGGGCGGACCAGCACCCGGCCGCGGCCCTCGAGCGCCGCGCTCTCCTGCTCCACCGCCTCGAGAACCGCGGGCGCGTCGTCGAGCGACGCCCGGCCCGCCACCTTCACGTTGATCAGGAGCTGCGGCAGCTTCGTCATGGCGTCGCGCTCCGAGAGGTCGCGCTCGCCGAGCGCCTCGAGCGCAAGCAGGGCCGACGCCGTGCCGTCGCCTGACGGCGCGAAGCCCGTGTCGATGATGTGGCCGGACTGCTCGCCGCCGAGAGCCCAGCCACGGCGGACGAGCTCGGCCATCACGTGACGGTCGCCAACCGGCGTGATGGCGACGTTGATTCCCGACGCCGCCATCGCCGTGTGGAAGCCGTAGTTGGTCATCACCGTCACGGCCACGCCGTCGCCCGGCAGCCTGCCGGCGGCCCGCAGGTGGAGCGCGCTCAACGCGATCAGCTCGTCGCCATCCACCACGGTCCCTTTGCGGTCAACCGCGAGCACGCGGTCGCCGTCCCCGTCGAAGGCGAAGCCCGCGTCGAACCCGCCGGCAGGCACCGCCGCGGCCAGGCGCTCGATGTGCGTGGACCCGCAGTTCTCGTTGATGTTGCGGCCATCGGGCTCCGTGGCGAGCGTGTCGACGCTCGCCCCGAGGCGGCGGAAGATCTCGGGCGCAACGCGGTAGGTGGCGCCGTTGGCGCAGTCGAGCAGCACCCGCAGCCCGCTGAGATCGAGCGCCTGAAAGCGCAGCTCGAGCTCGCGCAGATAGTCGGCCCCGGCGCCGTGCAGCTCGCGCACGCGGCCGGGCGCCGCACGCGGCGGCTCCCCGGCGAGCACCGCCGCCTCCACCTCGCGCTCCGCGTCGTCCGGCAGCTTCATCCCATCCGAGCCGAAGAACTTGATCCCGTTGTCCTCGTACGGGTTATGCGAGGCCGACACCACGCAGGCGAGGTCGAACTCGAAGCGCCGGACCAGAAGCGGCGCGCCCGGTGTGGGGAGCACGCCTCCGATCAGCGCGTGTCCTCCCGCCGCGGCGATGCCCGCGGCCAGCGCGGCCTCGAGCATCTCGCCGGACTCGCGCGTGTCGCGCACGATCAGCACCTGGGGCGCCTCCGCGGGAACCCACGCCGCCGCCGCGCGACCGAGTGCCAGCGCGAGGTCGGCGGTGAGGAAGCTCCCCACGGCGCCGCGCACGCCGTCGGTGCCGAAGAGCCGGCGCTCGCCCGGAACCACGCTCATCGCGCTTGAACTTAACGCTTGGAGAACTGCGGGCGCTTGCGGGCCTTCTTGAGGCCGGCCTTCTTGCGCTCCTTCGCGCGCGCGTCGCGCGTGAGGAAGCCGCGGCGCTTGAGCTCGCCGCGCAGGTTGGGATCGGCTTCAACGAGCGCGCGCGCCACCCCGTGGCGCAGCGCGCCTGCCTGCGCGGACACGCCGCCGCCGTGAATGCGGGCGATCACGTCCATGCGCTCCTCGTAGCCCGCCGTCTCGAGCGGGGCGCGCACCGACTTCTGGAGCGTGGGCCGCGGGAAGAATTCCTCGAGCGCCCGGCCGTTGACGCGATATTCGCCAGTGCCCGGCTTGATGATCACGCGCGCCACCGACGTCTTGCGCTTGCCGGTGGCCTGATAGCGGGCGTCGGCGGCGAGCTCTTTGATCTCGCGCGGAGTAGGAGCAGGCTCGGGAGTCTCACCCTGCAATTCTGCCTCTGCCTCTTCTGCGGGCTCGGCCTCCGCATAGGCGCTGGCGGCGTAGCCAAACTCATCGTCGGAGGTCGTTGGCTGCTCCTCGGGAAGGATCGGCTCGAGGTGCTCGCCGGGGATCACCTCGCGCTTCGGCTCCTTGACGTCGCGCTCGCCACGCTCTGAGCGCTTGCCGCGCGGGCGGCCCGCTTCCTCGGCGGCCTCCTCCAGCGTTTCCCCTAGGTCCTCACGGTTCTCGCGCTCGACCTCCAGCGCGTTGGGCTCGAGCGTCTCGGCAGCCTCCTTGCTCAGGGCGTCGTCGACGCCCGGAGCGGGCTCGTCGCCGCCGCTCGCAGCGGGAGCGGGGATGTCGACCTGGGCGGCCTCCTCCTCGTAGCCGGCGGCCTCCTCAGGGGTCATCTCCTCGGGCTCGGGGGTCTCGTCCCCGGCGCCCGGGGCGCCGCCCTGCTCGTTCTCCTCGATCAAGCTTCCACCTCCATCGGCTGCGGCTGCTGCGCAGCGTGCGGATGATCCGGACCCGCGTAAACCTTGAGCTTGCGCAGCTGCGCGCGGCCGAGTCGCGTCCGCGGAACCATGCCCTTCACCGCCAGGCGGATGATCTCCTCCGGACGGCGCTCGAGCATCTCCTCGAACGTGCGCGAGCGCAGGCCCCCGGGATAGCCCGAGTGGCGGTAATAGCGCTTGACCTCGCGCTTGCGCCCGGTCACGACGACCTTCTCCGCGTTCACGACGATCACGAAGTCCCCGACGTCGCAGTGCGGCGTGTACTCCGGCTTGCGCTTCCCGCGCAGCGCGTCGGCGATCTGGGTGGCCAGGCGGCCGAGCGTCTTTCCGCTCGCGTCGACCACGAGCCAGTTGCGCTCGCGGGTTGCTGGTGTGGCTACGTAGGTCTTCATCGAAAAAGAGTCCCGCCTTCGAGCGGGCACAGCGCACAGCCGCGGAGCTCGCGGCGGCAGTCGCACATGTTGACACACGCGCACGGGAAGCCGCCTGCGGTCCCGGCCTTGCACCGAGAGGGTAGCCACCAGCCACCGAGAAGCTAGTAGCGATCGCTACTAGCTCCTTCTCCGCATGACGACTGAAGGCGTGCCTATACTGCCGCCGGACTTACAAGCCTGCCGAATCCCGAAAGGGAACGGGGGACCACAACAGGAGCGGGCGTACTGCGTACGCAAGCTCTCGGGGCGAATAGGAGACGCACTTTCGTGCGCGCTCGTTAGCGCCGCTCTTTCGGCGCGAGCCCGTCAGCTAACCCCGTAGGCTCGAGAAAGAGAGGCGCTCTGCCGCTGCCGTTTTCGACAGCAGGAAGAATCGCTAGGGGGACTGCGGTCGCGTGTGCCGCCGGGGCGCTCTGCGCACCGTCCGCGCTCGCGGGCAACGGCGGGGCGAGCTACACGCCCACTCCGAAGGTCACGCGAATCGTGTGCGTGCGCTCCTGCGCCAGCCACCGCCGCGCTCGCGACGGCGGCAAGCTGAGGCTCGTGGGGTCGGGCCTTTCAGGCGTGACGAAGGTGACGTTCCTCGGAGCGCGCGGCAAGTCCGACGACGTCTCCGTGAACGTGCGGCCCTCGAGCGACCGCAGCATCAACGTGAAGGTGCCCTTCAACGCGATGAGCGGGCGGCTGGCGCTCACGGCGCCCGGCACGGTGACCACCAGCGACACCACTCAGCCGCTCGGCATCCTTCCGCCGCCGCCGCCTCCCCCGACCACGGGCAAGCTAACGCCGGTGCCGGGCCCGAGCCAGCCCGGGGCGCCCCAGCTCGAGACCGCCACCAGCAAGAACGTCGCCTTCGCCGGTTCGAGCAGCGGCGTGACGTTCTCCTACCGCGTGAGCGCGCCGGGCGCAGTACCCGTGGAGGTGGACCTCGTGCGGGTGACGGACGGGACGGTGGTGCAGACCTGGCAGGTCCCCGCCGTGCAGCCGGGCGTGGTGAACAAGATCACATGGAGGGGTGTGAGCGCCGGGGCGCTGCAGCCCGATGGCCTTTACGCCTGGCGGCTCACCGCCACGGGAGCAAGCGGCGCGACAGCGCGCAGCGCGCAGGCGCCTGACTCGAGCCGCGACTCATTCGACCTCCACGACCACATCTTCCCCGTGCGCGGGCGGCACACATTCGGCGACGGCTTTGGCGTGCAGCGCAGCGGTCACACCCACCAGGGTCAGGACATCCTGGCCCGCTGCGGGCTGAAGATCGCGGCCGCCGAGGCAGGCACCGTGGAGGACAACAAGTACCAGTCGGCCGCCGGCTACTACCTGGTCATCCACGGTTCGGAGACGGGCATCGACTACGCGTACATGCACATGCGCGCTCCCTCACCGTTCCAGGCCGGCGACCAGGTGACGACGGGTGAGACGCTCGGCAACGTCGGGGATACGGGCGACGCCACCGCGTGTCACCTCCACTTCGAGATGTGGAGCGCACCCGGCTGGTACAACGGCGGCCACCCGTTCGACCCGCTGCCGTCGCTCCAGCAGTGGGATGCGTACTCGTAGGGCGTAGGCGCAGGGCGCCCGCTAGAAGCGGGGCGCCACCGGGGGATTGCGGCGCTGCCTGCGGCGCTCGTACGGCTCCCACAGCGCTAGCAGGACGAACGACGTGCCGACCGCGATCAGGAAGCTGCCGAGGTCGAAGTGGTCGTGGTCGGCGATGTGCAGGACGTCGGTGGCGATGAAGCCTCCGATCAGCGAACCCACAACGCCGAGGATCATCGTCCAGAGGATGCCGATCGGCTGACGCCCCTTGCGCAGCAAACGAGCGATCGCGCCTACGAACAGTCCCCACAGAGCCCAGGACAGGATGGCCATCGCCGAAGAGTAGTCCGCTCGCGGACCGCCACAGCCTTATGCTGCCGCGGTGGCTTCCGGCCGGCTCGAGGGACGACGCGTGCTGGTGGTGGGCGCGGGCAGCCGGCCCAGCCCTGACCCGGATCCGCCCGTGGGAAACGGCCGCGCGATCTCCGTGGCGGCCGCCCGCGAGGGCGCGGCGGTGGCGTGCGCTGACGTGGACGAGGCGTCCGCGACCGAGACGGCCGAGTGGGCCGAGCGGGAGGGCGGGCGCGCGGAGGTGCTCGTGGGGGACATCGCGGACGCCTCCGTCTGCGAGCGCCTCGTCGGCGAGACCGTGGAGCGGCTCGGCGGGCTGGACGGTGTGGTGCTGAACGCGGGAATTGGGGCCGGCCTTGGCCTGTCCGGCACGAGCGCGGAGGACTGGGATCACGTCCTGTCGGTGAACCTGCGCGCCCACTTCCTCATCAGCAAGGCGGCACTGCCGGTGCTGCCCGAGGGCGGATCGATCGTCTACATCGGGTCGGTGGCGGGACTCAAGCCCGGAACCGGGATCCCGTCCTACGACACGTCGAAGGCGGCGCTTGCGGGGCTGAGCCGTCACGTGGCGCTCGAGGGAGCGAAGCGAGGCGTCCGAGCCAACGTGGTGGCACCCGGGCTGATCGACACGGTGCTCGGCCGGCTCGCCTCGCGCGCTCGTCCCGGCCGCGAGCGCGTCCCGATACCCATGGGCCGCCAGGGCACGGCCTGGGAGGTGGCGGCGCTGGTGGTGTTCCTTCTGTCCGATGAGGCGAGCTACGTGACCGGCCAGGTGATCGCCGTGGACGGCGGCCTCACGATGGTCTAGTCACGCTGGGCCGCGCGAACCGCCTTCGCCTGCGAGGCGTCCATCCACATCTCCCAGCGGCCGGACGCGGACTGGCGTGTGTCCTGGAAGCGGTATGGACGAAGGCCCGCAAACTCGGTGTGCCGCAGGTGCGAAACGCCGCCCAGCACCGAGGCGATCCGGCGCCTGGGCCATCCGATCGCGTCCTCGATCTCGGGAAAGGGCCGCGGGCGATCGGG
>DATEPK010000267.1:0-14410 GCA_035273245.1 Thermoleophilaceae bacterium | reverse complement strand
GAACGTGCGGGCGGCGTCTCGCGCCGTGGCGACGAGGCGGGCGTCAACCTCGCCGCACCGCTGCATGACGGCCAGCAGGTGATCGTGCCGCTTCGCGGCGCGGCCGCCGGCGTTGCCGGCTCGGCCTCGAGTGCGGGGGCTGCCGCGGGTGGTGGCGGCCCGATCAGCCTGGGGCAGGCCACGGAGGCGCAGCTCGAGAGCCTCGACGGGATCGGTCCGGCACTCGCCGGCCGCATCCTGCAGTACCGCCAGCAGCACGGTGGCTTCCGCTCGCTCGACGAGCTGAAGGAGGTCTCTGGCATCGGGGACAAGCGCTTCCAGGCGCTGCGGCAGTCGCTCGTCCCATGAGCGTGGGTCAAGTCCTGATCGCCAGGGTCGACTAGGGGGCTATGTACCCGGTTTGGATGAGTCTTCGGAGGGGGATATTCGCCCCAACACCGGCAGGGAGAGAATCCGCCGGGGCGAAGCTTATTCTCGAGAGAGTGCTCCCGAGCGTAGGCACAGAGGAGGAGCAAGATGCTCTTGGTTGAGCGGGACAGCCGCTTTTCGGGTCTGGTTTGCGGGATCTGCCACGCGCCGGTGCAACCCGGGGACAGGATCCTCCCGAGCTACAGGCAGGGAAAGCCGCGGGCGATCCACGCCCACTCATGCGCAGCAGCGCGCGTCGAGGTGGCCGAGAAGCCCCTCGCGCCCGCCGCTTAGCGCCCGCCGGACAACAACTGCGGCCTCTAGGCGTCCACACGCTGGCGCGCAGGACTCGGGCGCGAGCGGCAGACGCTTGCGTGCCTGCCGCTCGCCCGGTCCGGAACGCGAGACGCGCTAGGGCGTGGAGGTGACGACGAACACCTGCATCACCGGGTTCCTCCTCGAAGTGACTTGTGGAGGGGATGCTCGGCGGCTTCACGGCCCGGTTTCCATTGGATCTTGGTCCGGGGACCTCGCTCGCTCCGTTACGCGATTGGTGCGGTTCTGGTGCTGAGGTTTCGCCCTTAGGTCTGTTGCTGTTCCCGCTCGCCGGTGAGGCTTTCGTGGGTGCGGCTTTCGCGGCATCCGTACCACGTAGGACTCGGGGCTTTTGTAGGTGGGCTCCTGGTCTGCGGCTTGCCCGCTGCCGACGTTGTGCTCGTTGTCGCCGGCGTGGGAGTGGCCTTCGCGATGGCACAGGCCCCGCGGCTCGCCGCTGTTGCCGCACTTCTGCTGGTCGCCGGC
Source organism: Thermoleophilaceae bacterium (assembly GCA_035273245.1). Classification (GTDB taxonomy): domain Bacteria; phylum Actinomycetota; class Thermoleophilia; order Solirubrobacterales; family Thermoleophilaceae; genus JAICJR01. The sequence goes on along the minus strand of DATEPK010000267.1, from coordinate 13,201 downwards.
GCGCTCGTGGGGCAGGCACGGCTGCGGGCCGTCGATGCGCCGGCTCGCTTTCTTCACGCTGGCGAGCCGCTCGCCGCGCGTGCCTGGCTACTCGAGTGGCCGCGGCCGTCTCAATTCGGCTCGTCGGCAGAGGTGCGCATCGTGTCGGGGCCCGCGAAGGGAGCACACGTCCTGGCGCGCGCGCCCGGCGGATGGCGCTGGCCCGGCGGCGGCTCGCCCGGCACAGGCGTCGACGTACGTGGCCTGCTCGAGGTACCGAAACCGAGCGCGAACGCCGACTTCGACTATCCGGCGTATCTGCGCAGGCGCGGCATCCGGTACGAGCTGGCGCTCGACAAGCTCCAACCGAGCGGCGCCGCTCGCGGCGGCCTCGCTGGGATGGTGGACTGGCTGCGCGGCCGGGCCGAGCGAGGTGTGACCGCGGGTCTATCGCCGGGAAACGCCGCCCTCGCGAGCGGCATGGTGCTGGGCGAAGACCAGCGCATCAGCTCGGACGTGAAGGACGACTTCCGCCGCTCCGGCCTCTCGCACCTCTTGGCCGTCAGCGGCCAGAACGTGATGCTGCTCGGCGCGCTCGTGCTCCCGATCTTCGCGCTGATCGGCCTCGGGCCGCGGGCGCGACTGGCCGGCGTGGGCACGCTGGTCGCGATCTACGTCCCGCTCGCCGGAGCCGGGCCCTCGCTTCAGCGCGCCGGCGTGATGGGTGCCGCGGGGCTCGCCGCCGCCGCGGCGGCGCGGCCCGTCTCTCGAACGTACGCGCTGCTGCTCGCCGCCGCGGCCACGCTCGTTGTGAACCCGCGCGTGGCGGGCGATCCCGGCTGGCAGCTCTCGTTCGCGGCCGTGGTGGGAATCGCACTGCTGGTGCCCGGCCTGCGGCGCATGCTGCGCTGGCTTCCCGGCCCGATCGCCGAAGGCGCTGCCGTCACCTCCGCGGCCACGCTCGCCACGGCGCCGCTGCTCGCGCATCACTTTCACGCGATCCAGCTCGTGGCGCTCCCGTCCAACCTTCTGGCGCTCCCGGTGGTGGCGCCGATCATGTGGAGCGGGATGGTGCAGGCGGCGCTCGGCGCGGCCGGTGGGCCGGCGCTCACGCTGGCGAGCCTCCTGGGACGGATTGACGGCCTGCTGCTCGGCTATCTGCGCGCGGTGGCGCGCTGGTTCGGCGACGCGCCGCACGGGCAGGCGAGCGTCGCCCTGCGCTCGCCAGTGGCGGTCGTCGCCGCGTATGTGCTGATGGCGGCGGCCGCGCTTCTCGTACGGCGGCTCATCCGTTCCCTCGAGCCACGCGCTCCGGCGTGGGCGGCGGAATGGCGGCGCGTTCCGCGTCTCAGGCGGTTCGGGCTGGTCGCCACGCTCGTCGTGGGAGTGGGACTGGCCGGCTGGTGGGCAACCGGCCCACCCGGACCGCCGCGGCAGCTCACCGTCTCCTTCCTCGACGTCGGCCAGGGCGACGCCACGCTGATCCAGGACCCGAGCGGCGCGGCGGTGCTCTTCGACGGCGGGCCGCCGGAGGCGAGGGCGGCGCGCCTCATCCGGAACCTGGGCGTGAAGCGGCTGAGCCTCGTGGTGGCCACCCACCAGTCGCGCGACCACCAGGGTGGCCTTCACGAGGTGCTTCGCCGCTTTCCGGTCGGGCTGATGCTCGACGGCGGCGACGGCACCCGCGATCCCGACTTCCGCGCGCTCGAGCAGGAGGCTGACGCTCGCGGTATCCGCCGCGTGACCGCCCGTGCGGGAGAGACTCTCCGGGCGGGCGGGCTGACCGTCCAGATCCTCTCGCCCGGCCCGCGCCCACCCGGCCCGCCGCCGAGCGACCCGAACGCGCGCGCGGTCGTGGCCGTCATCCGGGACGGCGGCTTCAGCCTGTTCCTGTCGGCCGACGCGGAGAGCCCTTCGCTCCTGCCGCTCGCCCTCCCGCGCGTGACCGCAATGAAGGTGCCGCACCACGGCAGTGCCGACCCCGGGCTGCCGCAGGTGCTCGCGCGGCTGCGGCCGCAGGTGGCGGCGATCGAGGTCGGCGCTCACAACACCTATGGGCATCCGCGGCCCTCGACACTCGCGGCGCTGAAGCAGACCGTCCCTCACGTCTACCGCACCGACCGCGACGGCACGATCAAGCTCACCGTGGCCGGCGGCCGCCTCACCATCTCCACCCATGCCTAGACTCCGCCCGAGTGACCGGACTCCATCCCGTCTACCTGATCTCGGGCGAGGACGACGCCAAGATCGATGCCTGGCGCGCACGGCTGCGAAAGCGCGCCGAGGAGGAGGGCGGTCCGGGAGCGCTCGAGACCTTCGACGCGCGCGAGACGGCGCCGGAGGCGCTGGCTGCCGAGCTTGCAGCGCTCACCTTCAACCCCGGCACCCGCTACCTGCTGGCCGACTCGGTGCAGTCCTGGAAGGCGGGCGACCTCGAGCCGCTGGAGCGGGCCCTCGCGGACATGTCGCCGGACACCGTGCTCGTGCTGATCGCCCGCGGCAAGGTGCAGGCGCGCCTCCAGAAGGCCGTGCAGAAGGCCGGGGGAGAGGTGCGCGCGTACGAGGCGCCCAAGCCGTGGGAGATGCACAAGTGGGCGATCGCGCGCGCGAAGGAGGAGGGCCTCACGCTCGACTCCGAGGCCGCCAAGCTGCTCGTGGCCTCAGTCGGCGGCGGCCAGCAGCGCCTCTCGAGGGAGATCGAGAAGCTCGCGCTCGCGGCGCACCCGTCCGCCACGCTCAGCACCGACGAGCTTCAGGACCTCACCCCGGCGGAGACCGCGAAAGGCGCGTACGACCTCGCCGATGCCCTGGTGGCCGGCGACGGGCGCGCCGCGCTCGCCATCTCGGAGCGGTTGCTGGAGCAGGAAGAGCACGGGTCGAAGCTGATGTGGCGCATCACGAGCAGGCTGCGCGAGGTGCACCGCGCGGCCTCGCTCATCGAGCAGGGAGTGCCGGAACAGAAGGTGGCCGCCGCGCTCGGAGGCCCGCCCTGGGCGGCGAAGAAGGTGATCGCGCGCGCGAAGAATGCCGACCGGCGAGCGCTCGAGCACGCGATCTGCACCTTCGCGGAGCTCGAAATCGACCTGCGCGGGGGCGGCACGACAGGCCTCGAGGAGGACACCGCCTTCTCGCTGGCGCTGACTAAAGCGGCTGCCGGCTAGGAGCCGAGCTTGGCGCGCAGCGCGGCCGCCCGGGACTTCTTGCGGGCGCCGTTGTTCTTGTGGAGCGCATGGCGCTTGACGGCACGGTCGATGCGCGAGATGAGCTCGCGATGCTCCGCGTCGGCGGTGGCGGCGTCACCCGCGGCGACCGCCGCCTCGAGGCGCCGGAAGTACGTCTTGATCGATGACGTGTAGCGGCGGTTCTCGAGCCGCTCCCGCTCCGCCCGGTGGATGCGCTTTTCTTGTGAGGCGATGTTTGCCATGACACACGTTCGCCGCGGGCCTTCTGGCCGCGGCGGCGGCCTACTATAGCGGCCACGTGGCCGCTCCAGAGCGCTCAGCCGCCCCGCGGCGCGTCGACCGGACGACCCCGCGCGGCAATGGCTCGTCCGGCGACGGGACGGGCGCGGGCGGACCCACCTCGGGCGGTGGTGGCCGCCGGCTCGCCGTAAGCACGGCGTTCTTCTCTGTCGCCACCGGGGTCTCGCGCATCGCCGGCCTCGTGCGAGAGATCATCGCCGCCAGCTACTTCGGCGTGAGCGGCGCGATGTCCGCGTTCACGGTCGCCTTCCAGGTGCCGAACCTCATGCGCGCCCTGTTCGCCGACGCTGCGCTGCAGGGCGCCTTCGTCCCGGTCTTCACCGAGCTGCTCGAGAAGGGACGCCGCAAGGAGGCGCTCACCGTCGCGTGGAGCGTGTTCTCCCTGATGGCGGCGCTGCTCGGCGCCCTCACGCTGCTGTTCCTGCTGCTCGCCGGGCCGATCATGTCGGCGGTCACGCCCGGCTTCCACAACTCGCCGGAGCTCCGCCACCTGACGATCACGATGTCACGCGTGATGTTCCCGGTCGTGCTGCTCCTGGCGCTGTCGGGGATCGTCGTCGGGATGCTCAACTCGGTCGGGCACTTCAGCGTGCCCGCCCTCACGCCGGTGATCTGGAACGTGATCATCATCGGCTGCCTCGTGCTCCTGCGGCACCAGTTCAGCCCGGGACACGAGATCTACGCGTACGCGATCGGCGTCCTGCTCGGCACCATCGCGCAGTTCGTGATCCCGTTACCCGTGCTCTTACGCGCGGGCCTGCCGATCAAGGCGAGCTTCGACTGGCGCAATCCCGAGGTCTGGCGGGTGCTGCGCCTGATGCTGCCGGTGACGATCGCGCTCGGCCTCATCAACTTCGACGCCCTGATCAACTCGATCTTCGGCACGCTCGTGTCCGACCAGGCGCCGGCCGCGATCGACAAGGCGTTTCGCATCTACCAGCTGCCGCAAGGGCTCTTCTCCGTGGCCATCGCCACGGTGCTGTTCCCCACGCTCGCCCGCCTCGCCGCGCGCGACGACTATCACGGAGTGCGCAACACCATGGCTAACGGCGTGCGCCAGACGCTGCTGCTCCTGATCCCGTCCGCCGCGCTTCTGGCGGTGCTCGCCCAGCCGATCACGCGGCTCGTCTACCAGCGCGGAGCGTTTGGCGGCGGCGCCACGCATCTCGTGTCGATCGCGCTGGTCTGCTGGTCGTTCTCGCTGCCGTTCCAGGGGGCGAGCCTGCTCTTCTCGCGCACCTTCTTCAGCATCCAGAAGCCGTGGCTCAACACCTCGCTGTCCCTCGTCAATCTGGCGGTGAACACGACCTTCTCGGCGATCTTCTATTACCCGTGGGGAATCACCGGCGTGGTGCTCGGCTCGGTGGCGGGCACGCTCGTGATGGCGCTCTGCCAGGCAGCGGTGCTGCGGCGCGACCTGGGCGGGATCGACGGCTCCGAGACCCTCCGGACCATCGCGCGAATCGCGCTCGCCACGGTGGTGATGGGCGTCACGAGCTACTTCGTCTGGTGGCTGTTCGACGCCGGACTTGGCCGCTCGCTCATCGCCCAGATCATCAGCCTCGGCCTCGGCATCGGGGCCGGCATCCTCGTCTACGCGGGCTGCGTGCTGCAGATGAACGTGCCGGAGGCGCACCAGATCAAGCGTCTGCTGCCGGGCCGCGCCCGCCTCTAGGATCAGACGCGTGAGCGCTCCCGCGTCCAACATCCGCAACTTCAGCATCATCGCCCACATCGACCACGGGAAGTCGACGCTGGCCGACCGCATCCTCGAGATGACGGGCGCTGTCGACCCGCGCAAGCACCGCCCGCAGGTGCTCGACAAGATGGAGCTCGAGCGTGAACGCGGCATCACGATCAAGGCGCAGGCGGTGCGCGTGGAATACACCGCGCACGACGGCGAGACCTACCGCCTCAACCTGATCGACACGCCCGGGCACGTGGACTTCACCTACGAGGTGTCGCGCTCGCTGGCCGCCTGCGACGGCGCGCTGCTCGTGGTGGACGCCGCGCAGGGGGTGGAGGCGCAGACGCTCGCCAACACCTACCTGGCGGTCGACGCCGGGCTCGAGCTGATTCCGGCGCTCAACAAGATCGACCTCCCGGGCGCCGAGCCGGAGCGCGTGGCCGGCGAGATCCACGAGCTGCTGGGGGAGGATCCCGACGAGGTGATCCGCCTGTCGGCAAAGACCGGCGAGGGGGTGGAGGACCTGCTCGAGGCGATCGTGCAGAAGATCCCCTCGCCCGAGGGCGACGCCGACGCCCCAGCCCGCGCGCTGATCTTCGACTCCGAGTTCGACCAGTACCGCGGCGTGATCGCCTACGTTCGTGTGGTCGACGGCGAGCTCCGCAAGAGCGATCCGATCCTCGCGATGCAGACCGGCACCCAGGCGGACATCGACGACATCGGCTTCTTCTCGCCCGAGATGCAGACCGTGGACGCGCTGCGTGCCGGCGAGGTGGGCTACGTGATCACCGGCGTGAAGGACGTCTCGCAGCTGCGAGTGGGCGACACGCTCACCACGCGCGCGAGGCCGGCCGCCGAACCGCTGCCCGGCTACCGCGAGGTCAAGCCGATGGTGTTCTGCGGCCTCTTCCCGGTGGACACCGACCAGTTCGAGGACCTGCGCGACGCGCTTGAGAAGCTCGAGCTGAACGACGCCGCGCTGTCGTACGAGCCCGAGACGAGCCAGGCGCTCGGCTTCGGCTTCCGCTGCGGCTTCCTCGGCCTGCTGCACATGGACATCGTGCGCGAGCGCCTCGAGCGCGAGTATGACCTCGAGTTGCTCGCCACCACGCCCAACGTGGAGTACGAGGTGACGAAGACGAACGGCGAGGTGGTGGAGGTGCACTCGCCCTCCGACATGCCGGACCGCGGCCTGATCGAGGAGATCCGCGAGCCGTACATCCGCGCGTCGATCCTCTGCCCGAAGGACGCCGTCGGCCCGGTGATGGAGCTGTGTCAGGAGCGCCGCGGCACCCACGTGGACATGCACTTCCTCTCGCCACAGCGCGTGCAGATCCAGTACGACCTGCCGCTCGCCGAGATCGTGCTCGACTTCTTCGACCAGCTCAAGTCGCGCACGCGCGGCTACGCATCGCTCGACTACGACCTGATCGGGATGCGCCCGTCAGACCTCGTGAAGCTCGACATCCTGCTCGCGGGCGACATGGTGGACGCGCTCTCGATGGTGGTCCACAAGGACAAGGCGTACAACGCCGGCCGCGCGATGACCGAGCGCCTGCGCAAGCAGATCCCGCGCCAGCAGTTCGAGGTGGCGATCCAGGCGTCGATCGGCTCGAGCATCATCGCCCGCGAATCCGTGAAGGCCGTGCGCAAGGACGTGATCGCCAAGTGCTACGGCGGCGACATCACCCGCAAGCGCAAGCTGCTCGAGAAGCAGAAGGCGGGCAAGAAGCGCATGAAGCAGGTGGGCCGCATCGAGGTGCCGCAGGAGGCATTCCTGTCGGTGCTGTCAATCGGCAACGGCGACGACCCGAACCGGTAGGCCCTTCTTCGGGCTGAGCGTGGGCATCATGCGGATGCTCAGCTCGTAGTCCGGGTCGAGCTCGAGCCTGAAGCGCTGCAGCAGCATCGCCGCCATCGTCTTTATCTCGAGCTGGCCGAAGCGCATCCCGATGCAGGTGCGCGAGCCGCCGCCGAACGGAACATAGGCGCCCTTCGGCAGCGCCGCCTTGCGCTCCGGCGTGAAGCGCTGCGGGTCGAAGCGGTCAGGGTCGGGGAACACCGACGGTATGCGGTGGCTCGCCCACGAGCAGTAGTTCACGAGCGCGCCCGCCGGCACTGCCGTGTCCGCGAACTCGAAGCTCTCGACGGAGCGCCGCGGCCCCACCCACGCGGGCGGGTACATGCGCAGCGTCTCGTCCATCACCATCTCGAGCTCGGGCATGCCGGCCACGAGCTCCTCGGCCGTGGGGTCGCGCCCGGCGAGCACCCTGTCGATCTCCTCCGTCACGCGCGCGAGGGCATCCGGTGCCTGGAGCAGCTCGTAGAAGAGGAAGGTGATCGTGGATGTGGTTGTGTCGTGCCCGGCGAACAAGAGCGTGATCAGGTGGTCGCGCACCTCGCGGTCGGACAGCGGCTCGCCCGCGTCGTCGGTGGCCTCGAGCAGCACGCTCATCAGGTCCTCGCGCCGCTCGCCGCTCGCGCGCCGGCGCCCGATCTCCTCGTAGATGAGGAAGTCGAGCCGCCTGCGGTGCTTCTGCATGTGGTTGAAGGGCGAGAAGGGACCGCGCATGACCTGCAGGAGGTAGTCGCGCCCCCAGAAGGCGAGGGCCTCCTCGAACTCGTCGGCGGCGTGAAGGTCCTCGCCGCGGTCCGGGTCGAAGCCGAGCAGCGCGCGCATGGCGATCCGCAGGGCGAGGGGACGCGTCCAGTGGTAGAGGTCGATGGTCTGCCCCGGGCGCCACGACTCGAGTGCGTGGCCGATCTCCTCGACCATTGCGTCCGCCGACTGCGCGATCCGCTCGCGGTGGAACGACGGCAGCATGACCTTGCGCGACTGGCGATGGTACGGGCCGTCGATAGTGAGCAGGCCATCGCCGAGCAGCGGGATGAGGTCGCCCATGCTGCCGTCGCGCCAGCGAAACTTCGACGCGTTCGACACCGTGAGGAAGTGGTTCGCCTCCGGGCCGAGCATGAACACCACCGGGCCGTGCAGGATCCGCAGCGAGAACACCGGCCCGAAGCGCTCGTAGCAGTCGAGCAGGATCGGCAGCGGATTCTGCGAGAAGCGCCGCGTGCGCGGGAGGCTGAAGCTCATGAGCCCGGGCGGGAACGGGATCCCGGATGAGCGGGCGGCGCGCTCGGTGCCGAGGTCGAACGCGATCCGCCGGAGCGGATTGGTGGTGGGAGCGGGGACGAGCGAGGCGGCCATGTTGCGAAAAGCCTACTTGCGGCGCTTGCCGGCTCTTGCGAGCGCGGCGATGCCCTGCACCAGAACGTCGAACGCGAAGTCCAAGCGCTCATCGCGCTCCGGCTCCATCAGGGCTCCGGCCATCGCGGCGAGGTTCGGGAAGCGGTCCGCGGGCAGCGACGCGAAGTAGTCAGTCACCTGCCGGTAGTAGGCGTCGATCTGATTCGCGGTGGCGTCAGGGGGATAGAGCGACTCCTCGTAGGCCAGCGAATTCACCGCGAGGGACGCGTAGTCCATCGCAAGCGCGATCACCCGCTCGGGCACGCCGCCCGCGCGCAGGATCGCCAGCAGCCCTTCGGCCACGCGCAGCATGTTGGGCCCAACCGGCACGCGGGCCATGCTCACGAAGGCGATGTCTCGGTGCGCGACCAGCACGTTGTAGAGCTGGCGGAGCGCGTCCTTCAGCTGCTCCTCCCAGCGCCGCTTGTCCGGCTCCGGCACGTGGACCTCCGCGAGCACCCGGTCGTAAACGAGCTCCATCAGCTCGTCCTTGTTCGCCACGTGCGCGTACAGGGAGGCCGGTCCGGTTTCGAGGCGATCGGCGACGCGCCGCATGCTGAGACCCTCGAGCCCTTCGGCGTCCACCAGCTCGAGCGCCACGTCCACGATCGTCTCGCGGTTGAGCGTCCGCCGCTTGCGCGGGTCGGACCGGCGCGTGCCGCCGAAACGCGGGGGCGGCTCGGGCAGAGGCTCGGCCATCATCGACGCGAAATTCTAGTTGCCACGATCACCGTTCGTATGATAGAACACTGTTCGCCATATACGAACACCGTTCGATCCAGAAGGAACTCGCGCTATGAACCCCACCCCCACAGGCCACCCGCGCAGGTGGCTCATCCTGTTCGTGATCCTCGCGGCCGAGTGCATGGACCTGCTCGACGCGACGATCGTCAACGTCGCCACCCCGTCCATCCGGGAGACCCTTCACACCACCGCATCGCAACTCCAGTGGATCGTTGGCGGCTACTCGCTCGCCTTCAGCGTCGGCCTCGTCACCGGCGGCCGGCTCGGCGACATCTTCGGCCGGCGCCGGCTGTTCCTGATCGGCGCGGCCGGCTTCACCTCCGCGTCCATGCTTTGCGCTCTCGCGAGTTCGCCCGGGATGCTGATCGCGTTCCGGCTCGTGCAGGGTGCGTTCGGCGCGCTGATGATCCCGCAGGGCCTCGGCGTGGTCAAAGAGGTCTTCCCGACCGAAGAGCTGCCCAAGGCGTTCGGCATCTGGGGTCCCGTGATGGGCCTCGCCGCTGTGTTCGGGCCGGTGGTCGGTGGCGCGCTCGTGAGCGCCGACCTGTTCAGCGATCCCTGGCGCTCGATCTTCTTCGTCAACCTGCCGCTTGGCCTCGCCGGCATGCTCGGCGCGTACCGAGTGATGCCGGAGTCGCGCTCGCCGCGCAAGCTCACGCTCGACTTCGGCGGCGCCGGGCTCTTCACCGTCGCGGCGGTGCTGCTCGTCTACCCGCTGATCCAGGGACGCGAGTCCGGCTGGCCGGCGTGGGCCTTCATCTCGATGGCGGCCAGCCTCGTCGCGTTCCTGATGTTCGCGTTCTATGAGCGGCAGCGTGAGCGCCGCGGTCGCGATCCGCTGGTGGTGCCGAGCATCTTCTCGAAGCCCGGCTACGTCAGCGGGACGCTGATCATCCTCGTTTTCTTCTCGGGGATGGCGGGCGTGCTCCTGGTGCCGACGCTCTACTTCCAGATCTCGCTCCACTACAGCCCGATCCACTCAGGCGTGACCCTGATTCCGTGGGCGCTCGGCACCGCGATCGGCGCCGGCCTGTCGGGCGGCTGGCTCGGCCCGAAGTACGGGCGGCCGGTGATCCAGGGCGGATCCGTCGTGCTGTTCGGCGGGGTCGTGTGGATGATCGCGGCGATTCACTCGAACGGCGCGTCGCTCACGAGCTGGGACCTCGTGCCCGCCGAGCTGCTGCTCGGGATCGGCATGGGCCTTCTGATCGCGCCGCTGTTCAGCATCATCCTCGCCGCGGTTGGCGACGAGGAAGTGGGCTCCGCGTCCGGCGTGCTGAACGCGATCCAGCAGCTCGGCTCGGCGGTCGGCGTCGCGGTGATCGGGACCGTGTTCTTCTCGGTCCTCTCGCACTCCGGCTTTGAGCGTGCGACGGAGCGGAGCCTGTGGGTGGTGGCCGGGATCTCGCTGCTCGTGCTGGCGCTGACGCCGATCCTGCCGCGGCATGGAAGGTCTGAGGAAGAGCTGCTGATCGCCGGCGACAATGACCACCTTCCGCAGGAAGCCGCTCTAGCTGAGCACGGCTAGACTCAGGTCGATTTCGGGGCGTGGCGCAGCCTGGTAGCGCGCACCGTTCGGGTCGGTGAGGTCCCCGGTTCAAATCCGGGCGCCCCGATTTCGCGGCATCTCGCGGCCCCTGCCGGCGTCGTTGTCCCGGGGGCCGTGCTAGTTGCACTGTCCCCCGGGACACTCCTTGGCAGATGACCGCGAGCTGCATGCGAAATCGGGGCGCCTTCGCGCCCTTCTTTACTGCTTTGACTCCACTGGGCTTCGGCGGCGTACGGCGAGCAGCGTGGCGACCACGCCGAGCACACAGCTGCCTACGCCCAGCAGGAAGAACGCCAGTGGGCTTCCTATGTGCCGGACCATCCAGCCGAAGTTCATTCCGAAGAAGCCGGTGACGAAGGTGAGCGGGAGGAATACGGTGGCGACGACTGTTAGCCAGTAGGTGGTCTCGTTCAGGCGCAGGTCGATAAGGCGGGTGACGGAGTCGGCTGCCGCGTCGATCGCCTCCACCAGGCGGTTGATCTGGTCGCTGACGTACTCGAAGTAGCGCTCGCTGTCCGGCTCCAGCCCCTCCACGCGCCCGATCTCGTGGCTCACGCGGCCGAAGGTCCCGCGCAGGGGCGCCACCTGGCGACGCAGGTGGGTGAGGTCGGAGGTGATCTGGCGAAGAGTCTCGTTGCGCAGCCCCGTGGCGCGCAGGTCGACGGCGCCCTGCAGGAGCTCTTCCAACTCGGCGTCGACTTCGGAGAGCCGCTCGAAGTGGCTGACGAGCATCGCCTCGAGCACCGCAAAGATCAGGTACTGCTCGCTCCGGCCCTGCGGCGATTCGATCTCGAGGACGTCCGGGAGCGACACCGGCGTTGTGTGGACGGTGAGGAGGTACTCCCCGCTGACCAGCACGTGAACCTCCACCGGCCCGGACTCCGTGAAGCAGCTGAACAGGAAGACGACGTGCTCGCCGTCGACGTGAAACTTGCTCGAGCGGTGTGCCTGCGGGCCGAACTCGAGCAACGGGCGCAGCGCATGCTCGGGGATGCCGAGCACCTCGCCGAGCTCAGCGCGCGTTCGCTCGCCAACGGTCACATCGGCCCAGAAGAACCGGCCCTCTGCGCGCAGGGCTGACACCCGCTCGCGATCGAGGCCACGGAGGATCTCGCCCATCTGCCCGCAGGCTACGGCGCGCCCAGGACGGCGCGGCGTCGGTCCAGCTAGCTCAGGTAGAGCGCGACATCGATCACGATCGCGAGTGTGAACGCCGCGATCGCCGCCCGCAGTAGCCCGGCGGTGCGGGCAGCTCGGCTCCACTCGGCCTGCCGCGCGCGAAGCCGGTTCACGCGCCGCGCCTGCCTGACGCCCGCGGCCGTGGCGAGCACGAGCGCGACCGTCAGAGCCACGAGCGTGGTGAGCTCGGCCGTCCAGCGCTCGCCGCTGACCAGCGCGGCGCCGGTGGCGAGCGCGACAGCGAGCGCGCCGCCGCCGACCAGCGCATAGCGCCTGCCCAGCGCCCGGAAGAATGCGAGCTGCGCGGGCGGATCGAGCACCTGCCGCGCGGTGCGGGTGACGACCGCCAGGGCGGCCAGGGAGCCGACCCACACCGCGGCCGCCAGCAGGTTGAGCACGAGCAGCGGCGCGCTCACCGTCGCGGTGGCGGTCACGCCGTGGGCTCAGCCCGGTCCGACAGCGCGCGGGCGAGGCCCCAGAGCACGGCCGCGGTCATCGCCAGGTGGACCACCATGGCGACGCCGAGTACCCACCAGCCGCCGAGCGCGCCGAGCGCCCAGACCGCGATCACCACGAGCAGCGTCGCGAACGCGAAGAGGAAGAGCAGCCCGATTCCGCTGCGGCCATCGGTCTGGGGAGAAACCGAACCCTTCATTGCGAGCCTCCTTGGAAGACGCGCCTACGTTTTCACACTTGCACTAGGAAAACTATCAGCGGCGTGCTAGTTTGCCCACTCCCAGTGTGAAAAGGAGCCGCCGATGGCATACGTGATCGCAGAGCCGTGCATAGGCGTGAAGGACCACTCCTGTGTGGAAGTCTGTCCCGTCGACTGCATCCACCCGAGTCAGGACGAGCCCGACTTCGACCAGCACGACCAGCTGTACATCGACCCTGCGGAGTGCATCGACTGCGACGCCTGCGTGGAGGCCTGTCCGGTCGACGCGATCTTCGCCGAGGACCAGGTGCCGCCCGAGTGGGAGCGCTACATCGAGATCAACGCCGCCTATTACCGGAACGGATGAGCGCCGCGCAGGACCCTGGTTTTCATAGTTCCGCTGTGCAAAACTCCGGCTAGTGGACTTGCCGTTCCCGCCCACGAGCGACGACGTCCTCGCCCAGCCCACGCGCGCGCGGCTCTTCACTCTGCTCTCGGAGCTCAAGCGTCCCGCCGGAACCGCGGAACTTGCAGAGCGTCTCGATCTGCACCCGAACGGCGTGCGGCTGCACCTCGAGCGCATGCGCGAGGCGGGGCTGGTGGAGCGCTCGCGTCCGCGGCGCGCGGTCGGCCGCCCGCGTGACGCGTGGACAATCGCGGCCGACGCCCGGCCGGG
>DATEPK010000266.1:0-3057 GCA_035273245.1 Thermoleophilaceae bacterium | reverse complement strand
CGGACGGTGTTGCCGCAGGCCTCGCGGCTCGACAGCCCGGCGCGGCCGAGGATGCGGATCACCTTCGCGGCATCGTCCAGCGGCACGTGGTGGTACTGGATGTTCTGCCGCGTGGTGATGTGCCCCTTCACCAGCGGGGTGAACCGCTCGGCGATGTCGGCGAAGGCGTCGAGCTGGTCCGGGTTAACGCCGCCGAGCGGCAGCTTCACCCGGATCATCTGGCGCGCCTCCTGGCGCTGCCCGTAGACGCCCTGCTTCAGGCGGAAGGGAATGAATTCATCCGCGCTCTCCTGGCCGCCGAGGAAGCCGGCGGCGCGCGAGTCGAAGTCGTCGAACTCGCGCTCGAGGATGGGAATGATGTGGCCCGGGACGTTCTCGTAGACCTCGGGGCTCTCGAGCGACCCGCGGCCGCCGCTCTTCGTCAGCTGTTCGGACTCGCGTGCCGTCACTGGCTCCATCGGCTGCTGCTCTCCTGGAAGTCGGGGGGCGACAAGCGCCGGCTACAGCCCGGCGATGGAGCAATAGTACAAAACCCGACCGGGAATCAGATATTTATCCGGATCACCGCGTGGGAATGCTGCTGTGGGCGGCCACTTCGGCCCCCTCCGGCTCGAGGGGCAGGCCCTGTTCGGCCCATGCCACCAGCCCGCCGCGCAGCCCGTACGCGTCCCAGCCGGAGGCGCGGAAAGCGTCGACCGCCATCTGCGAGCGCTCGCCGGCGCGGCAGTAGAAGACGACCGGACGCTCCCGGTCGAGGCCGCCCATCGCCGCGGCCTGCAGCTCATCCAGCGAGACGTGGAGGGCGCCGGGGGCGCGGCTTGTGTCGTACTCGGCGGACGTGCGGACGTCGATCAGCTGCACGTCGCTCATCTCGGCGACGCGCTCGGGCGCCAGCTCGAACTCGGTGGCCTCGTCAGCCATGGCGCGGCAAGGTAGCAGGAAGGGAATTCCCGCTCGTAGCGGGCATACCGCCGGGGCGGTACCCAGGCCGGGGATGGCATGCCGCCGGGGCGGCGCATAACATCGGGCGCGATGGCTCTCGCCGCACCTCGTCCCGTGCGCATTGGCGCGTACCCGCTCGCGTGATCGACCGAACCCGTCTCGCCGAGTCGCTCGGCCGGCTCGACGCCGGCACGCGTGCGCTGCTCGACCTGTCGCTGCGCCGCGCGATCCCGGACGAGCAGGTGGCGGAGGTGCTGGGCGTGGAGCCGTCGTCGATTCCGCCGCGGCGCGCGCGGGGCATCGCGCAGCTGGCGGACATGATGGAAGTGCCGGGGCCGAGCGAGCTCGCCGCACTGCTCATCGCGATACCCGACCTGCCGGAGGAGGCCTGGGGCGTGCCCGCTCCCGCGCCGTTCGCGGGCCATATCTCGCGCGCGCGGCGGGCAAAGGCCTTCCGCCGGGTCGCGGTGGCGGCGAGCCCGCTCGTTGCTCTTGGCGCTGTGATCGCGGCCGTGGCCGTCTCGTCCTCCGCGGACCACTCGGGCGTAGGCTCCGGTTCGGGCACGGCTCAGCGCGGTGGCGGTAGCGTGAAGGCGCCGGCCACGGCGTCTGCGCCGAAGGCGGGCGGCGGGGTGCAGTCCGGCTCGAAGCTCGCGGCCGCCAAGCCGAAGGCGGCCCGGCATGCCGCGCACAGAGCCCACCACGCCTCCCGGCATCACCGGGCCAGGCACGGATCGGGCGCCGGCGGAGCTGTTCTTGCGCGCGAGCCCGTTCACGCACATGCGGCACCGGAGCACAGTGTTCCGGTCGCGTTCCACCCGGCTCCGGTCGCGCCGGAGCAGCCGCAGCACGTCACGCATCACCACGCGCCCGCCGTCCAGCCGAAGAAGCCGAGCGTGAAGCCCGTGAAGCCCGTGAAGCCCGTTCCGGCGCCCGCCCCGGCTCCGGTACCGGCGCCCGTCACGCAGAACGTGCAGAACGTGCAGAACGTGGTGCCTCAGGTCACCGCGCCGGTCACACAGACGGTGCACAGCGTCACGTCGCCGAGCAAGCCGCCGAAGTCACCCGTTCCGCAGCCGTCCCTCACGCCTCCGGGCCAGGGCAGCGGCGGGGACGACGACGATCAGGGCAACTGCGGCGACCGCGGCGGCCACGGCGGAAGCTCCCATTCCTGGCAGCACCACAGCTCACAGCCGCAGGTGCATCAGCAGGGCGGCGGCAAGCCCTTCAGCCCTCCCGGGCTATTCCGCCGGCGCCACGCTCACTGACCCCACGGTTCGGGGTCGCCCCAGGGCGACGGGCCGCGGGGATTGAGGCCCACTCCCTCGAAGAGAGCGGCTCGTAGCCATGGGTTGACCTGCGTCTGCGCGGGCGCCGGAGGTGGCGTGGTGTCGCGCAGGAACTGCTCGATGGCGGCGGCGATCGCGGCGGCCTCTTCGGGGCTCGCGTCCGTCTGCTGCAGCTCTATGCGCGGGCGGGCCGGGGAATGCTTGCCGTTGCGGCTCACGCCGGGAGGGTATCGTCGCGCGCCGGATGCCGGAGATACCCGTGTTCAGCCACGAGACGGTGCTTTCCGCGATCGGCGCGGGCGAGGCGATCGAGCGAATCCGCCACGCCTTCGTGGAGTACGCGAGCGGCGAGTGGACGATGCCGCCGAAGGTCTACCTCGACGCATATCCGGCCGGCGACTTCCGGGCGATGCCGGCGAAGGGCGGCGGCGTGGCGATCCTCAAGTGGGTCACCTCGTTCCCCGGCAACGCCGCGGCGGGTCTGCCGGTGGTGATGGGCGTGATCTGCGTGTCGAGCGCCGAGGACGGCCGGCCGCTCGCCCTGGTGGACGCTCGAGCGATCACAGCGCTTCGCACCGGAGCAGTGGCGGCAGTGGCGGCGCAGGAGCTCGGGCCGGAGGACGCCCGCACCGTCGGCATCGTGGGCTGCGGTTTCAACGGCGCGTGGGCAGCGCGCTGCCTGGCCGCCGCGGAGTTCGGCCCGGGCGTTTGCTTCGACCTCGACGCGGAGTCCGCCGGCTCGCTCGCCGGCGAGCTGGGCTGGGAGGTGGGAAGCCTCGAGGACGCGCTCGCCTGTGACGTGGTCACCTGCGTCACGCCGGGCGAT
>DATEPK010000265.1:0-3514 GCA_035273245.1 Thermoleophilaceae bacterium | reverse complement strand
CCTGGATCTTCTTGTCTCCGGAGGCGGTCAGGACGACGTCGACGGTGGTGGACTCCTCCTCCGCGCCGGCGCCGTCACCGTCACCGCCGCCGCCCGGGGCGCCGCCCGGCGCAACGGCGACCGGCGCCGAAGCCGACACGCCGAACTCCTCCTCGAGCGCCTTGATGCGCTCGGACAGCTCGAGGACCGAGATGCCCTTGAGCTCCTCGATCCAGTCCTCAGTGGTTACCTTCGTGGCCATTGAAAGCCCTCCTTACTCAGTCTCGCCCTCGGAGGGCGTATCCGATTCTTCCGATGTTTCCTCTGCGGCCTCTTCGACGGGGTCGCCCTGCGGCTTGGCCGTGGCGTCCTCGCCCGGCTCCCCCTCTTCGGCCGCTGAAGCTTCTGGTTCTTCCGCGGCGGGCGCCTCGGCGGCAGCTTCCTCCGCGGGAGCCTCAGCCTCCGCGGGCTGCTCCTCCGCAACTCCGCTCACCAAGCCTTGGTCAGCCATCTGCTGTAGCTGACTGGCGAGTCCCGAGATCATTCCGGCGAGCCCGCGCACGAGCGTTGTGAGCGGTGACGCCAGGACGCCGACGAACTGGCCGGTGAGCACGTCGCGCGCGGGCAGGCGCGAGATCGACTCGATCTGCTCGATCGTGAGCGTGTCCTCGCCCATGCGGCCGCCCTTGAACGCGAGCGCCTCCGTCTCGCGGCGGAAGCGCGCGAGCGCCTTTGCGGCCATCGCGGCGTCGCCGCCCTCGGCGATGAAGGTGAACGCGGTGGGCCCCTCGAGCAGCTCCTTGAGCGACTCGGCGCCCGCGGCGTCGGCCGCGCGAATCGTCAGGCGGTTCTTGACCACGCGGAAAGTCGCGCCGGCCTCCACCAGGCTGGTGCGGAGATCCGCGGCCTCCTTCACCGACAGCCCGCGGTAGTCAACGGCGAAGATCGTCTCGGCGGAACGGATCTGGTCCGCCACCTCCTCGATTACTGCTGCTTTTTCATCTCTGTTCATAAGACCTCAGGGTTCTACCGAACGAAAAAACCCGCCAGGCAGGCGGGCTCGGAGGAGAAGCAGCAAATGCTCTCACCGGCTCCGCCTGCACCGGACTTACGCGACTGCGGCCGGTGGTCTGGGGCGTTCGGTGTGTGTCGGTTCAGGCTACCGCGGCGGGAGCCTCCACGATGTTGCGGACGCGAAGCGGGTCCACGCGCACGCCCGGGCCCATGGTCGTGGCCAGCGTGATCGTGCGCAGGTAGCGGCCCTTGGCGGCGGCAGGCTTGGCGCGCACCACCTCGTCGATCAAAGCCGCGTAGTTCTCGAGCAGTGCGCGCTCGTCGAAGTCCGTCTTGCCGATGGCGAGGTGGACGCTCGCGCCGCGGTCGGTGCGGTACTCCATGCGGCCGGCCTTCGACTCGCTGACCGCCGTGGCCACGTCATCGGTGACCGTCCCGACCTTCGGGTTCGGCATCTTGCCCTGCGGGCCGAGGATGCGGCCGAGCCGGCCCACCACGGGCATCATGTCCGGCGTCGCGATCGCGACGTCGAAGTCGGTGAAGCCCTCCTCCACGCGCTTCGCGAGATCTTCGTCGCCCACGATGTCCGCGCCGGCCTCCTGGGCCTCGCGGGCCTTGTCGCCCTTGGCGAACACCGCCACGACCTGCTCCTTGCCCGCGCCGTGCGGCAGCGAGATCGTGCCGCGCAGCTGCTCGTCCGCGTGGCGGACGTTCAGCCCGGTGCGGATGTGGACCTCCACGGTCTCGGCGAACTTGGCGGACTGCATGCCCTTCACGAGCGCGACGGCCTCGGCGGGCTCGTACACCTTCTCGCGGTCCACCTGCTCATAGAGCTCGCGGTAACGCTTTCCATGCTTGGGCATCAGCCCACCTCCACGCCCATCGAGCGCGCGGTGCCCTCGATGATCTTGGCGGCCTGGTCGATGTCGCGCGCGTTGAGGTCCTGAAGCTTCGTCTCGGCGATCTGGCGCACCTGGTCGCGCGTGATCTTCGCCACCTTCTCGCGGTTGGGCTCGGCCGAGCCCTTCTGGATTCCAGCGGCCTCCTTGATCAGCACGGCGGCCGGCGGCGTCTTCGTGATGAAGGTGAAGGAGCGGTCCTCGAAGACCGTGATCTCGACCGGGATGATGCGGCCGTTCTGGTCCTGCGTCTGGGCGTTGAACGCCTTGCAGAACTCCATGATGTTCACGCCGTGCTGGCCCAGCGCAGGGCCGACCGGCGGGGCCGGGTTGGCGGCGCCGCCGGGAACCTGCAGCTTGATGAGTGTTAGGACCTTTTTGGCCATCTAGATCTTCTTCACCTGGTCGAAGCCGACCTCGACCGGAGTCTCGCGTCCGAAGATGGATACCAGCACCTTGAGCTTGGCGCCGTCCTCGTTGATCTCCGAGATCTCGCCGGAGAAGTCTGACAGAGGGCCGGAGACGACCTTCACGGATTCGCCGATCGAGAACTGGGCGCGGGTGCGCGGCCGCTCGGCGGTCTCGCGGTTGAGCAGGCGGTCGATCTCCGCCTGGCTGAGCGGGACCGGCTTGTTGGATGCGCCGACGAAGCCGGTCACTCCGGGCGTTCCCTTGACGAGCGTCCAGGAGTCCTCGTTGAGGTCCATGTTCACGAGCACGTAGCCCGGCATGGTCCGCTTCTCGGTCTGGATCTTCTGACCATCCTTCATCTCCGACACCTGCTCGGTGGGGATGACGATCTGACGGACGTTGCGGGACTGGTTGAGCGAGACCACTCGGTGCTCGAGGTTCTGCTTGACCTTGTTCTCGTGTCCTGAATAGGTGTTTACGGCGTACCAGCGAAACATCGGTTTCCTTACAAGATCTTGTCTATGACTTTGGAGAAGATGGCATCTAGGAGGCCGAGGTAGGCCCCCATGATCACCACGAAGAAGAGGACCACGCCGGTGAGCATGGTGAGCGTCTGGCGGTCGGGCCACTCCACCCGCTGCAGCTCAGCCCATACCGCGATCAAGAAGGATATGAGCCTATTGCGATGATGGCGATGCTCGTGGTGCTCGCGGGCGCCACGGCGACCTCGCGGACCTCGCTCGGAGACTTCGACCGAGCGGTCAGGCTCGAGTTCCGTGCCCTCGTCCACCGGCTCGAAGAGATCCTCGTCCTCGTCCTCTCCCTCGAACTCGGGTTCCGGCGGCGGATGCTCCACCACCGTGTCGCTGCGGCCGGTGTCCTCCGGGGGCGCACCCGTGAGCAGCTCGATCTCCTCGAGTGCCTCCTCCCGCGTCTCGGGCGCGTCCTCACGAACGCGGGCGAGCCGCTCGGCGCGGCGCGCTTCCTGGCGTTGCTTTGCCCGCTGGCGGTTACGTGCCATCGACGAAGGCGGTCGGGTACGTGCGCGCTACCGGGTTTCCCGGTGCGCGGTGTGCCTGCCGCACCAGCGGCAGTACTTCCGCATCTCGATCCGCCCGGGATCGTTGCGCTTGGACTTCTCGGTTTGGTAGTTCCGGCGCTTGCACTCTTCGCAAGCGAGCGTCACGCCGATTCGGACATCTCCGCGGGCC
>DATEPK010000264.1:0-8656 GCA_035273245.1 Thermoleophilaceae bacterium | reverse complement strand
CTCGATGCGGCCGGGCTGCAGCCAGTAGTTGAAGATCTCGGGCACGCTCACCACAGAGTCGGCGGTGACGGCCAGCTCGCCGTCGCCGATCGAGAGCGGCAGCGTAGACGGCTTCGACCCGATGCAGCCGGACTCGTAGATCAGCACCATGTTCGGCGCGTGCGTGCGGCGCGCGAGGTTGGCCGCGGTGCTCGGCAGGCCGATGCCGACGAACAGCGTCACGCCGTCGCGCAGCGCGCGGGCGGCCGCGACTGTCATGAAGTCATCCGGTGTGAACTGACCCATAGATCTCTTCCTCTAACCAGGCTTCGAACTTCTCCCGATCCCGCGCGATGGGGTCCCAGGCGCGGTAGGCCTCATTGTCGCGGTCGTAGTAGCCCTGCGCGTATGAGGGGTGCGCGCCGCGCGGCGCCTCCGCCACGCACGTGACCGTCCAGTGCGGCAGCACGATCGCACCCGGCAGCGGCTCGAGCTCGTCCACGATCTCCTCGACGGTCACGAGCGAACGCTCGGATGCCAGCACCGTCTCCTTCTGCACGCCCACGATTCCCCACAGCTGCACGTTGCCCTCGCGATCGGCGCGCTGGGCGTGGATCACGCCCACGTCGGGATTGAGAGCCGATACCGCGGTGAGCTTCTCGCCGGTGAACGGGCACTCGATCGGCTTGATCGACGGCGTGCGCTCGGGCAGGTCCGTGCCGGTGTAGCCGCGCAGGACCGCGAAGGGAAGGTTTGACGCGCCCGCAGCGAAACGGTTCGCCATCCCCGCGTGGCTGTGCTCCTCGAGCTCGAGCGGCGCGGGCCAGTCGTTCTCCACAGCGTCGCGGAAGCGGTGCAGCGAGCCCACGCCCGGGTTGCCGCCCCACGAGAACACCAGCTTGCGCACGCAGCCGGCGCCGATCAGCTGGTCGAAGATCACGTCGGGCGTGAGGCGGATCACCGTGAGGTCGCGCCGCCGCTGCCGCATGACCTCGTGCGCGGCGGCGAACGGGATGAGGTGGGTGAAGCCCTCGAACGCGACCGAGTCCCCGTCGTGGACCACGGTCGCCACCGCCTCCTGGAGTGAGAGCAGCTCGGCCACGTTGTCTCAGTCCGGTTCGCGATATGAACGAACGGTCACATCGCGCACCTTAGCGCACGCCCATGCGCGCTACGAGGCGGCGGCCGCCTCGTATTTCTGCAGCACGTCGACCAGGTAGTCGAGATGCCTCCGCATCGCCTGCTCGGCGCCTTCCACGTCGTTCGCGCGCACCGCAGCCGCGATCGCGCGGTGCTGCGCGATGATGCTCCGCTTGCTCGTGCGCGCCCCCACGTGCTTGATGAGCGATGGCTGCAGGACGTCGAGCACCCAGCGCATGAACGCCATGAGCAGGTCGTTGCCGGTGGCCTTGGCGAGCGTCTCGTGAAACGCGGTATCGGCGGCGTTGAACACCTTGTCGCCCGGCTCGGCCTTGCTGGCCTGCTCGATGAAGCCGTCAAGCGCGTCGGCCGTCTTCTCGGTGGCGGCCGCGGCGGCGAGTCCCGCGACCGGCACCTCCAGCACGATCCGCGCCTCGAGCAGCTCGCAGAACGACACGCTCTCCGTGGCCAGCATCGCGGCCACCGAGTCGCTGATGTTGCGGCCTATGCCCTCGTTCGGCGTGCTGGCGACGAAGATCCCGCCGCCGCGTCCCTGCGTGGAGCGAATGAGGTAGTTGCCGGCGAGCAGCCGCAGCCCCTCGCGCAGAGTCGGCCGGCTCACGCCGAACTGCGCGGCCAGCTCCTGCTCCGTGCCGATGCGGTCGCCCGGCTTGAGGCCCTTGCGGTCCACGTAGCGGCGGATCTCCGTGGCCACGTGCCGCGACGAATCGGTGCGCGGCACCGACGGTCGTCGGCGCGGCTGTTGAGCGCGCGAGGGCATGGGCGCGTCCAGTCTATGGCCGCAGAGGGCTGCGAGCCAGCGCACCACGCATGCACAAGGCCGCCTGAGGTAGCGTTCGCATACCGAACCGTTGTGCACCTCCACGGCGCCGCGATCGGCAGGGAATGACTGACGCACGGCCGCGCAACTCCGACTTCGTGCAGTCCCTCGAGCGGGGACTGGCGGTGATCCGCGCTTTCGACGCCGAGCACCGCGAGCTCGGGCTGAGCGACGTGGCCCGCAGCACCGGCCTCACCCGCGCGGCCGCCCGGCGCTTTCTCCTCACCCTCGTGAAGCTGGGCTACGTGCACTTCGCGAACGGTCGCTTCTCGCTGCGACCGCGCGTGCTCGACCTCGGCTACGCCTACCTCTCGAGCCTGAGCCTTCCGGAGGTGGCGCAGCCGCACATGGAGACGCTCGTGGCGAAGGTGAACGAGTCCTCGTCCATCTCGGTGCTGGACGACACGGACGTCGTCTACGTGGTTCGCGTGCCCACGCGCCGCATCATGAGCATCACGCTCGCGGTGGGAACGAGGCTGCCGGCGTTCTGCACGTCGATGGGCCGCGTAATGCTCGCCGGGCTGAGCGACGATGAGCTGGACGAGCGGCTCGGCCGCATCGAGATCCGCCCACTCACCGCGCACACCGTGAAGAACGGCCCGGCGTTGCGAGAGACGATCATCGCCGCACGCAAGCAGGGCTACGCGATGGTGGACCAGGAGCTCGAGGAGGGACTGCGGTCCGCGGCGGTGCCGATTCGCGGCGCCTCGGGCGAGGTGACCGCGGCCCTCAACGTGTCCGTTCACGCCAGCCGCGCCTCGATGTCGGTGCTGCGGCGGGAATTCCTGCCGCACGCGCTCGAGGCGGCCGCGGCCATCGAGGACGACCTCCGCGGCACCGCCCACACCACCCTCACCAGGGCGTAGACTCGGGGTGCGCGTGGCGGATTGTCGTCCGCATTGCGAACTCGACTTGGAGAGGAGCGGTAATGGCCACCGTGGAGCTTGCCCAGCAGCAGCTGCTGATCGGGGGGCGCTGGACCGGCGCCGGGGGCGGCGCAACCTACGAGAAGACATTCCCCTTCACCGGTGAGCCGGTGGGGATGGCCGCGGCGGCGAAGCGCGAGGACGCGCGCGCAGCCGTTGAGGCCGCGCATGAGGCCTTCGGCGAGTGGTCTCGCAGCGCGCCCGCCATGCGCCGCGAGATCCTGCTCAAGGCCGCAGACATCCTGCAGAGCCGGGCCGAGGAAATCGCCGGCACCGTGACCGAGGAGACGGGCGCCACGTTCGGCTGGGGCATGTTCAACGTCCAGCTCGCCTCGGGGATGCTCCGCGAGGCGGGCGCGCAGGCGTACGGCCTCGTGGGCGACGTGATCCCCTCGGACGTACCCGGCAAGCTCGCCATGGGCGTACGCGCGCCCGCCGGCGTGGTGGTGGCGATCGCGCCTTGGAACGCGCCCGTGATCCTCTCCACGCGCGCGGTGGCCACGCCGATCGCGTTCGCCAACACCGTGGTGCTGAAGGCCTCGGAGGAGTGTCCCCGCACCCATGCCGCCGTGGTGAATGCGCTCGTTGACGCCGGCCTGCCCGACGGCGTGATCAACCTGATTACGAACGATCCGGCCGACGCCGCCGAAGTGGTGGACGAGCTGATCGCGCACCCGCTCACCAGGCGGATCAACTTCACCGGCTCGACGAAGGTGGGCCGCATCATCGCCGAGAAGGCCGGCAAGCACCTCAAGCGCATCCTGCTCGAGCTCGGAGGCAAGGCGCCGATGGTGGTGCTGCCGGACGCGGACGTGGATCGGGCGGTGAAGGCTGCCAACTTCGGCGCCTTCTTCCACCAGGGACAGATCTGCATGTCCACCGAGCGGGCGATCGTGGACCGGTCGCTGGTCGACTCCTTCGCCGACAAACTCGCCGAGCGCGCCAGCGGCATGAAGGTGGGCGACCCGCGCGAGCCCGACACGGTGATCGGCCCGCTGATCAACAAGGCGGCGATGGAGCGCGTGACCGAGCTGGTGGCGGACGCCGCGGCGAAGGGCGCGCAGATCCTCTCCGGCGGCGCGCCCGAGGGCTCGTGCTTCCCGCCCACGGTGGTGAAGGGCGTGACGCCGGAGATGCGGATCTACAGCGAGGAGTCCTTCGGCCCGGTGCTCGCCGTGATGGCCGCCGACAGCCCGGACCAGGCGGTGGCGATGGCGAACGACACCGAGTACGGCCTCTCCGCCGCCGTGTTCGGCCAGGACGTGTCGGCGGCGCTCGAGATCGCCCAGCGCATCGAGAGCGGCATCTGCCATGTGAACGACACGACCGTGCACGACGAGCCGCAGATGCCGTTCGGCGGCGTGAAGGCGAGCGGCTTCGGGCGCTTCGGCGGCCGTGCCGCACTCGAGGAGTTCACCGAGCTGCGCTGGATCACGGTTCAAGAGCTGGCGCGGGACTACCCGATCTGAGCCAGACCGCGGCTCAGACAAGCGCGGCGGCCGCTCGCGAGGGGCGACGCGAGTGGCCGCTCGTGCTCGCGGTACTCGCCACCGCCCTGAACCTCCGCATGGCGGTGGCGAGCGTGCCCCCGCTGCTCGACGAGCTGCGGAGCTCGGTGCCGCTGTCCGGCACCGCGGCGGGCGCGCTCACCACGCTGCCCGTGGTGTGCATGGCGGCCGGGGCGACGATCGTCCCGCGCCTCTCGCGGCGGATGGGACACGAGCTGCCGCTCGTGCTCGTGGGGATCGCGATGGCGGCCGGGATCCTCGTGCGAGTGGTCCCGGGTGTGGCGGCGCTCTACATCGGGACCATGATCGCGGGCATCGGCATCGCGCTCGGCAACGTGCTCGTGCCGAGCCTCGTCAAGCGCGACTTCCAGGAGCGCGCGGGCTTCATGACCGGCATCTACACGATGGCGATCGGAACGAGCGCGGGGCTCGCCGCGGGACTCACGGTTCCGATCGAGGATGCGATCGGCCACGGCTGGCGCCCGGCGCTCGCCGTGTGGGCGCTGCCCGCGTTGATCGCAGCGGCGATCTGGGTGCCGTTTGCCCGCCACCCTTCGGCGGTTGCGGACCGCCGCACTCGCACGCCGCACGAGTCCTCACGCCTCCTCCACGACCGCCTCGCCTGGCAGGTCGCGCTCTTCATGGGCGTGCAGTCGCTGATGTTCTACAGCCTGCTGTCGTGGCTGCCCTCGATCCTGCGGGACAACGGAATGTCGAAGGGCACGGCGGGCGCGTATCTCTCGATCTTCACGCTGCTCGGCATCCCTGTCTCCTTCGCGGTGCCGTTGATTGCGGCGCGGATGCGCGACCAGCGGACACTCGCGGTGGTGTCGGTGCTGTCCCTCGCCCTGGGCGTGACCGGCCTGGTGGTCTCCCCAGGGAGCGCTGCGATCGTGTGGACGGTGTTCCTGGGGATCTCCCAGGCGGCCACCCTGTCGCTGGCGTTCCTCTACTTCGTGCTGCGCTCGCGCAGCCAGGCGGAGTCGGCCGAGCTGTCGAGCATGTCGCAGAGCATCGGCTATGCGCTGGCGGCGGTGGGCCCGATCATCATGGGCGCCCTGCACGAGGCCACCGGCAGCTGGACCTGGCCGCTCGTGTTCCTGCTCGTGCTGATGGTGCCGGAGCTGGTGTTCGGCGTGGCCGCGGGGCGCGACCGCCAGGTGGGTTCCTAGAAGCCGGCACCGAGCTGCCGCACGCAGCTCTTCAGGCTCATGTGAAGCGCCTCGCGCTCGTCCGGCGAGAGCTCATCGAGCATCCTCGCCTCCACCTGCGCGGCCACGCGGTCGCAGGCGCCGAGCACGTCCTGCCCGCTGGGCGTGAGGAGCGTGCGCAGGATCCGGCCGTGGTCGGGGTCCGGCACGCGCGTGATCAGGCCTTTCTCCTCCAGCGCAGCGATCACCTTGATGGTGGACTGCGGAGTGATCAGCACGCGGCGGGCGAGCTGTGCGTTGGAGAGCGCGCCGCGGTCGCGCAGCACGGACAGCGCCGTGTACTGCGGCAGCGTGACGCCCAGCGAAGCGAGGCCCTCCGACATGCTCCGCCGGAGGGCGAGCTCGAGCCGGCCCATCACGTAGCTGATGCTCGGCTCGGCTCGCGAGGACGCTCTGGCTTGCGCTTCCTCCCCCATCTGGGCGACCGTACCAGCGCGGCCGGGAGAAAGCTTGACTCGCTCCCCGCGAGCGCAGGAGAATCGATCCCGCACTCGAGCGAGGAGATGACCATGGCGTGGAAGATCGAGGGGCGCTACTTCGAGAACTGCTCGTGCGAGGTCGTGTGTCCCTGCACGGCTTCCCTGGCGCTTGGGGCGGACAACGACTACTGCCGGGCTGCGCTCGTGTTCCACGTCGACTCGGGAGAGGTCGATGGCGTGGACGTGAGCGGCCTCACCGTGGCGGCGATCGCCGAGTCCGGCAGGTACATGCACGAGGGCAACTGGCGGCTCGGCGTTCTGATGGATGCGGCGGCGTCCGACGAGCAGGCCGAGAAGCTGGGCGCCGTGTTCAGCGGTCAGCTCGGCGGTCCCATGGAGGCGCTCGGCCCGCTGGTGAGCGAGCCGCTCGGGGTGGAACGGGTGCCGCTCGAGTTCTCATCCGAAGGCGGGCATCACACGCTCACCGTCGGCGACAAGGGACAGGTCGAGGTCGAGGACGTCGTGTCGTTCGGCTCGGAGTCCGGCGAGGCGGCGAAGCTCACGAACATCTTCCACCCGGCCGGGTCGACTCTCACGATCAGCAAGGCCAGCGAGAGCTCCGGCCTCAGCGTGTTCGGGGTCGACGCCGGAGGCGGCGGCAAGTCGGGGTTCTCGGCTCCGTTCGCCTGGTCGGGCTAGCGGAGGTGAGCGGACTCGCGGTAGCGGCGCCGGGTCCCCGCTCGGCCGGGCAGCTGCTCCTACGCTGGCAGCTCGCGATCGTGGGCGGCCTGGTCGCCCTCGCGGCGCTCGCCTGGTGGTCCACCGGCGCGCGGATGGCGGGGATGGATGCGGGGCCGGGCACCGATCCCGGCGCGCTCGGCTTCTTCGTCACCACGTGGGTGGTGATGATGGCGGCGATGATGTTCCCGTCGATCGCCCCGATGGTGCTGATGTACGCGCGCCTGCAGCGGACCCGGCGCGACGGCATCGCGCTCTTCGTCGCGGGCTACCTGCTGGTCTGGACCGCGGCCGGGCTGCTGGGCTACGCCGTCATCAAGCTCGGGCGTGACCTGGACGCCGGCTTCTTCGCCTGGCACAACGCCGGGCGCTGGACCGCGGCAGGAGTGCTGGCCGCCGCTGCGATCTATGAGTTCACGCCGGCGAAGTACGCGTGCCTCGGCCGTTGCCGGTCGCCATTCGGGTTCCTCGTGACGGAATGGCGAGACGGCCGGGGCGGGGCGCTCCGGATGGGCGTCGTCCACGGTGGCTGGTGCCTCGGCTGCTGCTGGCTGCTGATGGCGGGCCTCTTCGCCCTCGGCGCGATGAGCGTGCCGTGGATGATCGTGATCGGCGTCCTCATCACCGTCGAGAAGCTGCTGCCGTGGCGCGGCGCGGCCACCGGGGTGGTGGCGGTCACTCTCGTAGCTCTCGCGATCGCCGTGGCCGCGGCTCCCGCGAGCGTGCCCGGGCTCACGGTGCCCTCCTCTTCGTCACACACAATGGAGATGATGCGCTGAGCTGGCACCTCTCGGGGAGCTATCTCGAGGCGTGCAACTGCGAGGCGATCTGCCCCTGCCGGCGAATCGGCGGGCGCACGGGCGGCCGGTCGACCTACGGTGAATGCCTCGGCGCCCTGTCGTGGATCGCCCGTGACGGGCGGGCGGGCGGCGTGGATCTCGCGGGGATGAAGGCCGTCCTCGTAAGCCGCTATCACGACGACGAGCCCGGTTCGCCTTGGACCTTCGCGCTGTTCGTCGACTCGCGCGGAGACGAGCGGCAGCGGCAGGCGATGGCGGACATCCTCACGGGCCGCCTGGGCGGCACCCCGCACGAGCAATTCCCGTGGGTGTTCAAGGAGGCGCACCTCGTGGGAGTGGAGGCGCTCGACATCGAGATCGACCACACGCCCGGGCGTGGCTGGTTCAGAGGCGGCGGCAGGTTCGAGGTCCGCATCCGCGAGCCGGTGGCGGATCAGGAGCCCGTCACCTGCATCATCCCCGGCCATCACCGGCAGGGACGCGAGGTGATCAGCGACTCGATCGATGTCGACGCCGGACCGCTCGAGTTCTCCGTGGCGGGCCGCTGCGGCTACGAATCGAGCTTCGCCTACGAGGGCTGAAGCTGGCCGGCTTCGAGCGACCACCCGCCCGCGGAGATTGGCGAACATTTTGAGCTGTACGCTATGCGACCAGTGGACCGCGTTGCGAACAAGATCGCGCTCGTAACCGGGGGTGCGCAGGGGCTGGGACGGGCCATCGCGGAGCTGCTCGCGCGCGAGGGCGCGCACGTCGTGATCAGCGACATCCAGGAGGAGCTCGGAGGGTCGGTGGCTGAGACGATCGGCGGCTCCTTCCTCGCGCACGACGTGGCGAAGGAGGACGAGTGGGAGCGAGTGATCGCCAAGGTGCTGTCGGACCGCGGTGCGCTCCACATTCTCGTGAACAACGCGGGCATAGCGCTTCAGAACAACGTGGTGGACACAACGCTCGATGAGTGGCGCCACCTGCAGTCGATCAACCTCGACGGCGTGTTCCTCGGCGTGAAGCACGGGATCCCCGCGATCGCCGAATCGGGCGGCGGCTCGATCGTGAACATGTCCTCGATGGAGGGCATCATCGCCCACCCCGAGATG
>DATEPK010000263.1:0-7990 GCA_035273245.1 Thermoleophilaceae bacterium | reverse complement strand
GTGGCGAGCCGCAGGAACTGGCCGTTGCCGTCGAAGTTCTGGCCCTCGCCGGCGAGGCCGACCATCGAGTACCAGAACTCCTTGTAGTTCTCCTCGCCGCTCGAGAACGCGCCGTCGTTCACCTTGATGTTGCCCGTGGGGATGATCGTGTGGGTGATGCAGCGGTCGAGCAGGTCGAGCTGCTCGAGCAGCGCGGGCGTGCGGGCGGTGAGGGTGGCGAGGTCCTGTGTGGCGGGCGCGAGCTTCGTGGTCAGGCCGCCGAGCTCGCTCTGTGAGAGGAACGGCTTCACCTGGTCGAGCCACGGGCGCGCCGCGGCAATCGCCGCGGGCGTCTCCTGCACGCCCGGGATGATCTCGAGCGCGAACGCGCGCGTGGACGGCAGCGCGCGGTCGAGGTCGAGGAAGGCGGAGTGCGCGTGCGTGAGCGTCGGGCCGAGGAGGGCCACCGTGCGCTCGAGAGCCGGGGCCTGCGCAGCGGTGGCCGCCATCGTGGTGTTGAAGTTCGAGATCAGGTCCTGCAGCGTGGGCTCGTCGCGGTCGAGCGCCGCGCTCACGCGGCCGGCGGATGCGATCAGCTTCGACAGGTCGTGCGGCTGGCTGCCGAGCAGCCCCAGGTTCACGAGCGCCGAGTAGCGGAAGGCGTTCCCGCTGTAGTTGAACGTCTTGTTGAGCGACTGCGCCGCCGTGAGGCCGCGTACGCGCGTGGTGAGCGCGGTGCCGTAGCCCTGCAGCAGCTTCTGGAGGTCCCGCCGCGTGCCCGACTGGAGCGCGGTGAGCACCTGGTCGAGTTGCACCGGATCGTTCGTCTGAGTCACCGGGATCACGTCGCCGGAGTGCAGGCTCCCGGCCGAAGCGCTGCCCGGCTGGAGGTCCACGAAGAAGTTGCCCTCGAGGAAGAGCCGCGGACGGATCTTCATCGTGGCGTCGCGCTTGATCGGCAGGCCGCTCTTCGAGATCTCCATCGTCACGAGCCCAAGCCGCGTGCCGCGGTAGTGGCTCACCGACGTGACCTGCCCCACGTTCACCCCGGCGATCCGCACCGGCGTGCCATCCCGCACGTTGACCGCCGATTGGAAGACGGCCTCGAGCTTGAACGGGTGCCTGAACGGCAGCTGCTTGCTGAAGCCGAAGTAGGTGCCCACCGCGATCAGCACGATCGCGATCAGCCCCGCGCGGAAGGGGCTCATCCCGCTCTGTCGCGCGCGTGCCATCACCGCGACTTGTCCACCTTCGTGACCTCGTGCAGCGTGCCCTGGTTGCCCGGCACGTTGCCGATCACGGCCCGGTTCTGGATGTAGCCCTCGTTGCCGGCCTCGCACTCGCGCGGCTGGCCGGGCGCCGCCGTGTTCGGGTACGGGTCCGAGTGCAGGAAGCTGTTCTTGCTGAGCGGAACGGACGTCTGCGGGCCATTTGCCGGCCCGGTCGAAGGCCCGGCCTCGCTGTTCGCAATCTGCGGCGGAGCGACGATGATGAAGCGCTGCCAGGTGCCGATGTTGTCGCCCTCGGACAGCACGGCCGAGCCGTTGCGGAAGAAGAGCGCCAGGTAGTTGCACACCGTCTGCGCCGGCTTGACGAACGCAACAGTCGGACGCAGAAGCGACGCCGCTGTGTCGAGCTGGTGGATGCCGAGCGGCACCCGCGGATCCTGCGAGAACTCCTGGAGCGAATTGAGTGCGCCGCTGAGGCGGCGGTCGAGCGCCACCGAGCGCTGCAGCGCGGGGGTGCCGGCGGTGACCGTGCCGGCCAGGTCCGGTGCCGCCTGGCCGAACGCGGCGAAGCCGGGCCGCAGCCGCTTGAACAGGACCTCGCTGTTGCGCAGGAACGGGAGCTGCTGCGGGAGGTCGCGGGTGGCCGTGTCGAGCGAGGGCGGGCCGCCGCTGATCGAGTCCTGGATCGCGCGCGTGACGGTGGCGAGCGAGCTGAACGTGGTGTCGAGGTTCGCGAACAGCTCGCCCTGCGCTTCCGCCACCGGGGCTACCTCGCGCGCGCCGCGGTCGAGCGCCTGGAAGAACGTGGCAAGACCTGTCTGCGGTGACGCGAGGTTGGCCGCCACGGGCGTGAGCGTGCCGAGCAGGCGCGGGAACTCAGCGATCGCCTGGTTGAGCCCGATCCCGCGCCCGGCGAGGGCGTCGCCAAAGGTGGTGAGGTTCTGCCGCTCGGCCGCGCGGGTGGGCTCGTTGAACATGTTGAACACGTCGTCGATCTCGACGGGCGTGGGCCGCGCGGCGGACAGCGGGAGCGTGGCGCCGTTCACGAAGCCTCGGGACGCGCGCCCGCGCGTGATCTGCACGTACTTGAGGCCGAGCGCCGAGCGCGGCCGGACGATCACGGTGGAGTCCACGGGCAGCGGCTGGATCGAGCGCTGGAGCTTGAGCGTGAGCACAGCGCGCGCGGAGCCGTTCGGCAGCGCCCGCGCCCCGATGTGGCTGACCACTCCCACGCGGGTGCCGCCCTCGCGCACCTCGTCGCCCTTCACCAGGTTGGCGGCGTCTGGCAGCTGCACCTTGAGGTCGTAGGTGGGCACGAACGGCAGCCCGTTGTTCGCGTTGTAGGCGAGGAACACCGCCACCACGACAACGAGCGTGGTCACCGCGCCGATCAGCACCGGCGAGCCCGCCAGGGATGCCGCGCCGCGCCGCCTCACTTCGCGCTCCCGTTCCCGAGGAGGAAGTTGAGGAGCTGCGCGTTCACGTCGCTCGGCTGCGACTTCGCGAGAGCCTTGGTCACGGCCGCAGGCACCTTCGGCTGCGGCTGCGGCTGCGGCCGCGCCGTGGGCGCCGTGGCTGCCGCGGCACTCGACCCCGGCGTGCCCGCCGTCTTCTGGGTGCTCTTGTTGAAGAAGGATTGGCAGCCGGGCGACGGCGTGGCGAAGTACGTCGAGCACAGGTTCACCACGAGGCCGGCGCGCAGGTAGTGGCTGATCGAGTCGTAGCCGTTCTCGGACGACGTGAGGTAGAAGACGGTGTCGAGCGCCCTCTCCACGCCGCCCGAGTTCTTGAAGCTCGACGCCACCGCCGCCAGGTCCGACGCGAGCGGCGCGAGGTTCTTCCCGAAGCTTCCGAGGTCCTCGATCACGGGCTGCGACTTGGTGAGCGCCCGGCTGCCCACGTCCGCGGTCTTGCCGAGCTCGCGGAAGGCGGGCAGGCTCGCTGTCGAGAACGGCCCGAGGCCCCGTACGAACGTGTTGATGTCGGACGCGTGCGCGCGCAGGCTGTTCAGTGCGGGCGTCATCTGATCCGCCGTCTGTCCGAGCTGCTTGGCGGTGGGCGTGAGCGTGCGCAGGAAGCCCGGCAGCTTCTGCAGCGTCAGCTCGAGGTCACCGCCTCGCGACGCGGTGGCGGCGCCGGTGGCGCTCGCCTTGGCGATGAAGTCAGCCGCGCGTGCGCGCTCGCGCGCGAGCGGGGCGAGGGCGGTATCGGAGTTCCGCGCTAGGTCGGCAAGCGTGCGGTTCTGGCTCGCCAGGATCGCGAGCACGCGGTCGGTCTGCTGCAGCGCGGGGTCCGCCCGGTGGATCGCCTGCGACAGGGCGTGGCCATTGCCCGCCAGCCCCGCGCCGAGCTCGTTGATCACGAGCGTGAGCCGCTGGCGGTAGGGCAGCCGCAGCGTGTCGCCCAGCAGGTCGAGCGCCACGGGCGTCGTGGTGTTCTGCACCGGCAGGAGGTACTGCCCCTTGCCGCGCCCAGACCGAATGCGTGAAAGCGGCGGTGGCACGGGCGCGCCCGCCGCGCGCGGCTGCGTGGGCTGGCACTCCACGAACTGCTCGCCGATCAGCGACTGCGGCCGGATCTGGCAGTGCGCGTCGCTGCGGAACGGCTTGAAGGCCGGATCGTCGATGCGCAGCACCACCACTGCCTTGTTCTGCGCCGTGAGGTCGAGCGAGTCGATCTTCCCCACCTTCACGCCGGCCACCTTCACGTCCTCGCCGGGGATCACGAAGTTGGCGTTGTCGAACACCGCGCGCACGAGATAGGTGCCGCTCGACCCACCGCTGCCCCCCGCGGCCACGAACAGTGCGGCCGCCACGATCAGCGCCACGACCACGAGCGCTCCGATCACGCGACGCCTGTTCATCGGCTCGGCACCTGCGAGGGGTCGCAGTCGGGGTTGGCCAGCGGGCCGTTGTCGACGAACGGCGCCGACCCGTCAGCCGGCGGGGCGGTGGCCGCGCCCGGGCAGCGGCGCAGGTTGCCGAACTTGAGCGCGGGTGACACGCCGCGCTGGTCCGGCGGCTTCGGATCGAGCTTTCCGCCGTTGCCGTCGTCCGTGAAGTTGAAGGCGTCGAAGATCGGCGTGACGCGCACGTAGTGGCCGTTCGCGTCGTACGGTGAGGCGCCCTGGCCGAAGTCGCGCAGGAAGCCCACGAGGTCGGGCGCGTACGGGCGGATGAACTCGATGATCGGCTCGGACTGGCGCAGGGTCTCCACCGCGCGCGGGAAGTCGACGTCCGTGAGCTTCGCGAGGTGGGGCAGCTGCCGCAGCTGGTCCGTGAGGTCGTTGCTCGCGCCGGGCCGGTAGATGATCTGGCGAAGCTGGCGGACCGTCGGGACAGCCTCGGTCACCACGGGGCGGAGCTGCTTGAGGAACGGCGCGAGCCCCTTCGTGCCGATCTTCGACGCCGCCACCAGCTTGTCGAGGTCCCCGAGCGCCGAGCGCAGGTCGACGAAGGTGCTGTTCCCCTGCCGAAGGGTGTCCGGCAGCGCACCGAGCCCCTGCGAGAGCGACTGGCTCTGCGCGGCCACAGCGTTCGCCGTCTGCCCGGCGTTCGTCACGAGGTCCGTGAGCTGAGACCTTCTCTCGGACAGCGCGGTGACGAGGTTGGACGTGTTCACGAGGAAGTCGGTGAACGCCTTGTTGTCGCTCGCGATCTCGTCCTCCACCTGCGTGGTGGTGGCAAGCGCCGGGCTGAAGTAGTGCGCCGTGAGGTTGGCGAGGCGCTCCTTGCCCTGGTACTGGGTGGCCGATCCCTGGATCACCTGCCGCAGTGCGCGCCGGGTGCTCGGGTCGAGCGTGTTGAAGAGCTGGTCGAGGTCGACGATGGACGTCGTGCTGTCCCCGGTCAGGGTCGCGCCGGAGCGGAGCTTCGGCTTGAAGTTGGGGCCGGGCGTGAGCGAGATGTAGCGGCTGGCGACGCCGCTCAGCGAGGGCGACCGGATCACCGCCGTCGTGCCCTCGTGCAGGGGCGCGTACGGCTTGTCCACCGAGATCGTGATCTGCGCCCGGTTGCTCGGAGTGAGCTCGATGTCCTTCACGCTGCCGGCGGGCACACCGCCGATCTGAACCTGGTCGCCCGTCACGAGCTGGCCGGCGTTCTGGAAGTCGAGCTTGTACGTCGTACCTCCGCCCGACGTCGTGAGCACGACCACGAGAACGATCAGCGCCGCCAGCAGCGCTGCGAACGGCAGTCCCCGCCTCATCTAGCCGTCCGTGGTCCAGAAGTCTCTTGCATCCAGCATCAATCGCCGTCGGCGCATCCCAACACGCGTCTTCGACGCAAGGTGCGCGAGTCCGTCCCAACGGTCCTCTCCTCCGGTTATCGATCCTACATCCGCTTTGTGAAGCGGCGCCACCGCAACAAGTTGAGCTTGTGTTGCGGTCTCTACCGCAGCGGTGGCAGGCGGTGGGCTGATGTGGCGGGTTGACTCCCGAATGTTGTCGATATATCGTTATGCATCGTCGAGTTCGATAACGAAGGAGAAGACGATGAACGCGACGTATGCAATTTCTGGATTCCCGCGCCACGACCGCTGGCGCGACGCGATGCGCGCGATGGCGGGCGGGCGGCATGGCCACGGCCCGGGCCGCCACCACCACGGCGGCCCCGGCGGCCGCTTCATATTCAACATGGGCTTCGGCGGCCCGCCCTTCGGCCCCGGCGGCCCGAAGGCCCGGCGCGGCGACGTCCGCACGGCGGCACTCCTGCTGCTGAACGAGGGCCCACGCAACGGCTACCAGATCATGCAGGACATCGAAGAGCGCAGCGGCGGCGTATGGCGCCCAAGCCCCGGCTCGGTCTACCCCGCGCTGCAGCAGCTCGAGGACGAGGGGCTCGTCCGCGTGACCGAGGCGGACGGCCGCAAGCAGTACGAGCTCACCGACGCCGGCAGGGCGCACGTGGCCGAGCGCGGCGACGATGCACCCACGCCGTGGGACGAGATGACCGGCGGCTTCAGCGACGAGGTGAGGACGGCGGCCGGGCTTATGCGCGAGGTGGCCCTAGCCTTCAGTCAGGTGGCACGAGCTGGTAGCCCATCCCAGGTCGCGGAAGCGTCGAAGATCCTCGCGGAGACGCGGCGTTCCCTCTACCGCATCCTCGCGGAGGGCGAGCCCGCGGAAGGGGGCGACGCTTGACGCAGACGGTCGAACAGCGCGCCGCCGGCACCACCACCCGAGAGCCCGCCGTGTGGACGCGCGGGCTCACGAAGAACTACGGCGAGGTGCAGGCGGTGCGCGGCATCGACTTCGAGGTGGCGGCAGGCGAGGTGTTCGGCTTCCTCGGCCCGAACGGTGCCGGCAAGACCACCACGATCTCGATGCTCTGCACGCTGGCGCTGCCGACGAGCGGCGAGGCGCGCGTGGCCGGTCACGACGTTGTGACCGAGCGCGACAACGTACGGCGAAACATCGGACTCGTTTTCCAGGACCCGACGCTCGACGGTTACCTCACCGCCGAGGAGAACCTGCGCTTCCACGCCGATCTCTACGGAGTGCCGCGCACGGACCTGCGCCAGCGGATGCGCGAGGTGCTCGAGATGGTGGGCCTGTGGGACCGCCGCGAGAGCCTCGTGAACACCTATTCGGGCGGCATGCGCCGGCGGCTCGAGATCGGGCGCGGCCTGCTCCACTCGCCGCGCGTGCTGTTCCTCGACGAGCCCACGATCGGGCTCGACCCGCAGACGCGCAGCTCGATCTGGACCTACATTCAGGAGCTGAAGGCGCGCGAGGAGACCACGATCTTCCTCACCACCCACTACATGGACGAAGCCGAGTACTGCGACCGCATCGCGATCATGGACCAGGGGCGAATCGTCGCCCTTGACACGCCCGAGGCGCTGAAGGCGAGCGTGGGGCGCGACCGCGTGCAGATCAAGACCGAGGACGACGAGACGGCGATCGCTGCTTTGAAGGAGCGCTTCGACGTCGACGCCGTAATCGCGGAGGGAGAGGTGACCTTCTCGGTCGCCGAGGGGGAGCAGTTCGTCCCGCGGCTGTTCGGCGAGCTGGGCGTGCCGATCACGGGGGTGAGCGTGGCGCGCCCGTCGCTCGATGACGTGTTCATGTCGTACACCGGCACGACCATCCGCGACGCCGAGGCCACCACCACCGACCACCAGCGCGTGATGCGATCGATGATGACGGGGCGGCGTTAGATGGAGAGCTCGTCGGCGATCACAGGCACCGGCACTCAGCCGCGCGTCGCGCGCGTGCGCGTCCCCGGCGCGGGGATTCGGAGCGACCTCCGTGCGGTGCGGGTGGTGTGGCAGCGTGAGCTGATCCGCTTCTCGCGCGACCGCGCGCGCATGATCACCTCGCTCGTGCAGCCGGTGCTGTTCCTGTTCGTGCTCGGCACCGGCCTTTCGCGCCTTGCGTCCGCGGGCACGCACGGCGTGAACCTGCGCACCTTCGTCTACCCGGGCGTGCTCGCGATGGCCGTGCTGTTCACCGCGATGTTCTCCGCGGCGTCGATCGTCTGGGACCGCGAGTTCGGGTTCCTGCGTGAGATGCTCGTGGCGCCGGTGAGCCGCGGTGCGATCGTTGTCGGCAAATGCCTCGGCGGCTCCACCGTGGCGGGCTTCCAGGGCGTGATCATGATCGCCATCGCCGGGCTCGTCGGCGTGCCATATGCGCCCGTGATGATCCTCGAGGTGCTGGTGCTCCAGCTGCTGCTGGCGTTCGCGCTCACGGCGTTCGGCGTGATGATGGCCGCTCGGATGACGCAGATGCAGGCGTTCATGACGCTGATGCAGCTCGTGATCATGCCGCTGTTCTTCAT
>DATEPK010000262.1:0-4755 GCA_035273245.1 Thermoleophilaceae bacterium | reverse complement strand
GCTCCGCCGCTCACCTCGCTGCCGAGATCGAGCGTGGCGTACGGGCCCGCGCCGCTTTCGACGGCCTCGCTTCGCCAGCCGAGCAGGCGCTCGTAGAACGAGATTGCTCCGGCCAGATCGTCGGTGTGGAGCTCCAGGTGAACCAGCGGGTGGGGGTGTCCTGGCCTCATGCCCTGTGAGTAAGACCGGAGCGGCTGCCGAAACTCATCGCCGGTGGTTACGCTGCTCTCATGGCCACCCAAACTCGCACGACTCCACTGAACGAAGATCAGCTGCTCGCCGCCGGCCGCAAGGGCGACGAGGGGGCGTTCGCGAGGCTCGTCGAGCCCTACCGCTCCGAGCTGCACGCCCACTGCTACCGCATGCTCGGCTCGGTGCACGACGCCGAGGACGCGCTTCAGGAGGCGATGCTGCGGGCGTGGCGCGGCCTCAAGACGTTCGAGGGGCGCAGCTCTCTGCGCTCATGGCTCTACACGATCGCCACCAACACCTGCCTGAACGCGATCGCCAAGCGGCCGAAGCGCGTGCTTCCCGTGGACTACGCGCCGGCCACCGATCCGCACGCCGGACCGGGCGAGCCCGTGGTGGAGTCGGTGTTTGTGGAGCCGTACCCCGACGAGATGCTCGGCATCGAGGACGGCTACGCCGCGCCGGACGCCAGCTACGAGATGCGCGAGTCGATCGAGCTCGCGTTCGTGGCCGCGCTTCAGAACCTGCCGCCGAACCAGCGCGCCGTGCTGATCCTGCGCGAGGTGCTCGGCTTCTCGGCCAAGGAAGTGGCCGAGACGCTGGACACCAGCACCGCATCGGTGAACAGCGCGCTCCAGCGCGCCCGCGCCTCGGTGGAGGAGCGCACGCCCGAGCAGAGCCAGCAGGCCACGCTGCGGACGCTCGGCGACGAGAAGCTCAAGCAGATCGTGGATCGCTACGTGGAGGCATGGGAGAAGTGCGACGTGGACACCGTCGTTGCGATGCTCACCGAGGACGTGAGCTTCGCGATGCCGCCGCTCGCGAGCTGGTTCCGCGGCCGCGAGTCGCTCTCCATATTCCTCGCGGGCTGGCCGATGTCCGGCGCCTGGAAGTGGCACGCGGTCCGGACGACCGCGAACGGGCAGCCGGCGCTCGCCTTCTACACCTGGGACGAGGACGAGAAGGCATACCTCCCGTTCGCTCTCAACGTGCTCACGCTGCGGGGCGAGCAGATCAGCGACGTTGTGGCCTTCATCAACCGCACGACCGATGCGACCGAGCGCGAGGCCTACTACCGCTTCGTCGACGAGCCCACCGATCCGGAGCGGCTGCGCGCGACGTTCGAGCGCTTCGGGCTGCCGGAACGCATAGAGGAATAGCGCTCCCCGCCCGGGGGTACTTCGTAGCCACGCGAGGGGGCGACGCGCCTGGGCGCATCACTTCTCAAGCCTATGTGACATCGTTTGATGGCATGATTGCCGGAGACCCGGGAACAGCGCTGCGATAGATGGCCGAGAGCGGTGCCCGTCCGAATGTCTCGAAGGTCCGCGAGCGGATCCTCCGCGCCACGCGCGCTTTCACCACGCCGCTCCTGCCGGATGACTACCTGGAGATGATCAACCCGCTCTGGTCGACGCGCGAGCTGCGCGGCCGGGTGGAGCGAATCTGCAAGGAGACCGAGGAGGCCGTGACCGTGGAGGTGAAGCCCGGTCACAAGTGGCCGGGGCACGAGCCGGGCCAGTACGTGCGCGTGGGCTTCGACATCGACGGCAAGCGCCACTGGCGCGCGTACTCGCTCACCTCCGAGCCGGACAGGCCGGACGGCTACATCTCCTTCACGCCGAAGGTCGTGGAGAGCGGGGTGGTGTCGCCGTTCGTCAACCGCAAGCTCAAGCCCGGCGACCTGGTGGTGCTGAGCGACGTGGAGGGCCAGTTCGTGCTGCCGGATCCGCTGCCGGACAAGCTCCTCTTCATAAGCGCGGGCAGCGGCATCACCCCGATCATGAGCATGCTGCGAGCCCTGCACCACCAGGACGCGCTCGATGACGTCGTGCACCTGCACTCTGCGCGCCACGCCGACGAGGTGATCTTCGGCCCGGAGCTGCGCGGGATGGAGAAGGAGCACGAGGGCTTCAAGCTGCACGAGCAGTGCACGTCGAAGGACGGCCGCATGGGGCCGCAGGACCTCGACGAGCTCTGCCCCGACTGGCGCGAGCGGGAGACGTTCGCCTCGGGCCCGGGCGAAATGCTCGACGCGCTGAACGAGCACTTCGAGCGCGAGGGCGACTGCGACCGCCTCCACATGGAGCGCTTCCAGCCCGTGATCGGCGGCGACGCCGGCGAGGGCGAGGGCGGGACGATCACCTTCCTGAACAGCGACACCGAGGTGGAGTGCGATGGCGGCACGCCGATTCTCGTGGCGGGCGAGGAGTCCGGCCTCGAGCTTCCGTATGGCTGCCGCATGGGCATCTGCCACACGTGTGTCGGGAAATTCCGCTCCGGCAAATTGCGGGACCTGCGGAGCGGAGAAGTCTTCGATGTTGAGGGCGTGACGTGCAGGACGTGCGTGAACGCGCCCGAGGGACCCGTGGAAGTGGAACTGTGAGCAACCGAGGAGAACCACTCAGATGACCACCGCCGAAGCCGCTCCACCCGAGATCCAGAGCCCTCTCAAGCGGCTCACGCCCGAGCAGATAGAGCAGCTTGGCGAGGAGTTCCAGAAGATCCACGACGAGGTGTTCGACAGCCTCG
The DNA here is from genome assembly GCA_035273245.1 of Thermoleophilaceae bacterium. Taxonomy (GTDB): domain Bacteria; phylum Actinomycetota; class Thermoleophilia; order Solirubrobacterales; family Thermoleophilaceae; genus JAICJR01. The sequence goes on along the minus strand of DATEPK010000262.1, from coordinate 2,034 downwards.
GGGACCGCGACGCCAAGTACATCCGCTCGATCATCGACCTTCAGCGGAAGCTCGCGCTGATCGGCCGGGTTGAGCTGTTCGGCGCGCGCTACTGGCCCACATGGATCCTCGGCACCGCCACGCTCTCAATGGCCAAGATCCTCGAGAACATGGAGATCGGCCACAACGTGATGCACGGCCAGTGGGACTGGATGAACGATCCGCAGATCCACTCCTCCACATGGGACTGGGACACCGCGTCCACCAAGGAGGCGTGGAAGCACTCCCACAACTACATCCACCACACCTACACGAACATCCGCGGCAAGGACAAGGACCTCGGCTACGAGATCATGCGGATCGACCCGCATCAGAAGTGGCACCCGGTCTACCTGCTGCAGCCCTTCTACAACCTGGCGCTGATGTTCCTGTTCGAGTGGGGCGTGGCGCTGCACGATCTCGACTTCGACGCCATCCGCGCCGGCGAGAAGAGCCAGAAGCAGGTGATGCACGAGCTGAAGGGCATCGCCGGCAAGGCGCGCCTGCAGATCACGAAGGACTACATCGCGTGGCCGCTCGTGTCCGCACTCGTTGTGGGCGGGGTGCACTGGCTGATCGGGCCGACCCTCGCGCGGCGCGGCGAGAGCAAGCGCGACAAGGCCAAGCGCGTCTCGCTCAAGCTGTTCGACAAGGCGCGGCGGCGTGAGGCGAGCGAGGCGCGGCTGACGTTCGCCCTCGATGCCGCCAAGCAGTCGTACAAGGCCACCGTGTGGGCGAACGTGACCGCCAACATCATCCGCAACCTCTGGGCGCACTCGATCATCTTCTGCGGCCACTTCCCGGACCAGACCTACACCTTCAGCCAGGCGGAGGTTGAGGACGAGTCGAAGGGCGCGTGGTACGTGCGCCAGCTGATCGGCGCGGCGAACATCGACGGCTCGCCGCTCTTCCACGTGATCAGCGGCAACCTCGGCTACCAGGTGGAGCACCATCTCTACCCGGACATGCCGAGCACGCGTTACGGCGAGATCGCACCGCGCGTGCGCGAGATCTGCGAGCGCTACGAGCTGCCGTACAACACCGGGCCGTTCTCCAAGCAGCTCGGCATGGTGCACCGCACGATCATCCGGCTCGCGTTCCCGGGCGGGAAGCCGCGGCCGAAGCCGGGCCCGTACAAGGGCGGCCTGCGCCGGCCGGGCGAGGCGGGCGCGCGCGTCGAGGCGGCTGCGGCGAACAACGGGAGCGGCGGCTAGCGCTCACAGCGAGGTTCCGCGCGTGACGCCGGTGCTCACCTGGCTCGGGCAGGCCGGCTTTCTCATCGAGAGCGGCGGCGCGCGGCTGCTCGTTGACCCGTTCTTCAGCGAGCACGAGGGGCGGAGGTATCCCCCGCTGGCGGTCGACGAGTACGGGAGCGCCATCGATCGCGTGCTCGTCACGCACGAGCACATCGATCACCTCGACCCGGAGTCGCTGCGCGGCGTGGCCGAGCGTTCGCCGGGCGTGGGCGTGATCGCTCCCGAGCCGCTGGGAGAGATGGTGGCGGGCCTGCCGTTTGAAGGCGTGCGGCCTGGCGACCGCGTGGAGGTGCCGGGCGGCACGGTGCGCGTGGTTCCCGCCGTGCACGCCCTCCACCCGCGCGACGGCTACTCCACCGGTGGCGATCCGGCGCGCTTCGTGGGCTATGTGATCGAGACGGGGGGAGTGGCGATCTACCACGGGGGCGACACGATCGCCGACCAGGTGGTGCTCGACGGCCTCGCGGGCGTGCACGTGGACGTGGCGCTGCTACCGGTCAACGGCCGCGACTTCTTCCGCGAGCAGCGTGACCTGGCGGGCAACCTCGACGCGCGCGATGCCGTGGCGCTCGCCGCCCACTGCGGCGCCCAGATCCTCGTGCCGATGCACTGGGACCTGTTCGAGGGGAACACCGAGCGGGCGGGCGCTGCCGCGGACGCCGCCGACGAGGCGGACGCCCCCGTGCACGTGCTCACGCTCCACCGCGGCCGCCCGTGGGCGGTGGCGCTGCCCTAGGCGCTGGCGGTGGCGGGCAGCCCC
>DATEPK010000261.1:0-3677 GCA_035273245.1 Thermoleophilaceae bacterium | reverse complement strand
CGCGCTGCGCCTCTCGCGCGCGATGACTTTCAAGTCCGCGGCCTGCGGCCTCAACGTCGGCGGCGGCAAGGGAGTGATCTGTCTCGAACCCGGACGCGCACCCACCGGCAGGGCGCGGCGCGACGTGCTCCTCGACTTCGCGGACACGGTGAACGTGCTTGAGGGCAACTACATAACGGCCGAGGACGTGGGCACGGGGTCCAAGGACATGGCGGTGATCTCCGAGGTGACCACCCACGTGACGGGCCTCGACCGGCGCCGCGGCGGCAGTGGCGATCCCAGCCCGTACACCGCGATGGGCGTGGAGGCAGCGATGCGCGCCTGCTGCGAGAAGGTGTTCGGCACGTCCGATCTCGAGGGGCGCACGGTGGCGGTGGTGGGGGCGGGGCGCGTGGGCTCGCAGCTGATCAAGCGCTTGGCCAAGGCCGGCGCGAAGCTGCTGGTGGCGGACATCGACGAGTCACGCCGTGCGCAGATCGAAAACATCGCGGGCGCGAGGTGGACCGACCCGAGCAGCGCGATGCTCGCGGAGGTGGACGTGCTCGCTCCCTGCGCGCTCGGCGGCGTGATCGACCAGGTGAACGTGAGCAGGCTGCGCTGCCGGATCGTGTGCGGCTCGGCCAACAACATCCTCGCCCACGAGGGCCTGGCCGACGACCTCGCGCACGAGGGCATCCTCTACGCACCCGACTTCATCGCCAACGCCGGCGGGATCATCAACGTGTCGCTCGAGCTCGACGGCTACGAGCCGGCGAAGGCGCGCGCGGGCGCCGCCGGGATCGGGGACACGATGCGGGCGCTGCTGAAGGAGTCGGACGAGGCGGGCGTCACGCCGCTCGCGGCCGCCTACAGGCTGGCCGAGCGCCGGCTCCAGAGCGCGAGCGGATAGCCTGCGGCGCGTGGCGAAGGCGCGCGAAAACACCCGCATACCGGCGAACCTCGCCGACATGGTCGGCGGCACGCCGATGCTCCGGCTCACGCGCACAGCGCCGGACTGCAAGGCGGAGATCGTCGGGAAGCTCGAGGCCTACAACCCGGCCGGGAGCGTGAAGGACAGGATCGGCGTGGCGATGATCGAGGCCGCGGAGGCCGAGGGCCGCATCGAGCCCGGGAAGACCACGATCGTCGAGGCCACGTCCGGCAACACCGGCATCGCGCTCGCCTTCGTGTGCGCGGCGAAGGGGTACCAGCTCGTGCTCACAATGCCGCAGGGCATGAGCCGCGAGCGTGAGGGGCTGCTCAGGCTCTACGGCGCCGAGGTGGAGATCACGGAGTCGCTAGGCGGGATGAACGAAGCGGTGGACGCCGCGGTGCGCATCGCGGGGGAGCGCGGCGACTGCTTCATCCCCGACCAGTTCTCGAATCCGGCGAACCCGGAGATCCACCGGCGCACCACCGCCGAGGAGATCTGGCGCGACACCGGCGGCAAGGTGGACGCGTTCGTGGCCGGCGTGGGCACCGGAGGGACGATCACCGGAGCGGGGGAGCGGCTGAAGGAGCTCAACCCCGACCTGCGTGTGGTGGCGGTGGAGCCGAAGTCCTCGCCGGTGCTGTCCGGCGGCCAGCCCGGGCCCCACAAGATCCAGGGGATCGGAGCCGGGTTCGTGCCCCAGGTGCTGAACCGCGACATCCTCGACGAGATCGTCCCCGTGGACGACGAGGACGCGATCGAGACAGCTCGGCTCGTGTCGCGCAAGGAGGGGGTGCTCGCCGGCATCTCCGCGGGCGCGGCCATCTGGGCGGCCATCCAGGTGGGGTCGCGCCCGGAGTTCGAGGGCAAGCGGATCGTGGTCGTAATGCCCGACTCGGGCGAGCGCTACGTGAGCACGCCCTTCTTCGCGCCGTGAGCGCCCAGACCCTCGACCTCACCGGAGTCACCTGCCCTCTCAACTGGGTGAAGGCGAAGCTGGCGCTCGAGGATCTCACCCCCGGGGACGAGCTCACGCTGCTTCTCGACGCGGGCGAGCCGATCGAGAGCGTGCCGCGCTCGGCGCGCGAGGATGGGCACGACGTGACGGTGCGCGGCACCACCGTGACTATCGTCAAACGCGTATGACGCTCACGGACGCGGACCTCGAGCGCTACTCACGCCAGCTCGTGCTGCCCGAGTGGAGTGGCGCCGCCCAGGCGCGGCTGAAGTCGGCGAGCGCTGTGGTGGTGGGCGCGGGGGCGCTCGGCAGCCCGGTGCTCAGCTACCTGGCGGGCGCGGGCGTGGGCCGGCTCGGGGTGGTGGACGACGGCGAGGTGGAGCTGTCGAACCTGCCGCGCCAGCCTCTTCACTTCACGCCGGACGTCGAGGTGAACAAGGCCGTGAGCGCAACGTCCAAGCTGCAGCTGATGAACCCGACGATCATGATCGAGACGTTTCCCGCGCGGATCGAGGAGTTCAACGCCGAGGCGATCCTGGCGGGTGCCGACGTGGTGGTGGACTGCTCGGACACGTTCGCCACCCGGTATGTCGTGAACGACGCATGCTGCGCGCTCGGCACCCCGCTCGTGGAGGGCGGCGTGCTCGGCTTCGACGGCCTCGTGATGGCGATCAAGCCCGGCGAGTCCGCCTGCTACCGCTGCGCGTTCCCCACCGAGCCGCCCGAGGGCAGCGTGCCGAGCTGCCGCGAGGCCGGCGTGCTCGGCCCGGTGGCCGGCGTCGTCGGCGCGATGCAGGCGCTCGAGGCGCTCAAGCTGCTCACCGGCGCGGTGGAGCCGGCGCTCGACCGCATCGTGCAAATCGACGCCCGCAACCTCGAGCAGACGCTGGTGAAGACGAGCCGCCGCCCCGACTGCACGGCGTGCGCCCGCGTACCCGCTGCGACACAATCTGGTTGACGTGCTCGGACTCCGACCCCTACGACGCGTCGCGCGCGAGCTGCGCCGGGACCTCACCGCGGCTCAGGAGCGCGACCCGGCCGCGCGCGATCTCGGCCGCTGGGAGATCCTGCTCACCTATCCCGGCGTGCACGCGCTGCTCGCACACCGCGTGGCACATGCGCTGCACGAGGCGGGCGTGCCGGTCCTGCCGCGCGCGATCGCGTACTTCGCCCGCATGGCCACCAACATCGAGATTCACCCGGCGGCGCAGATCGGCGAGGCCCTCTTCATCGACCACGGCACCGGCGTGGTGATCGGCGAGACATCCGAGATCGGCGACAACGTGACGCTCTATCAGGGGGTGACCCTCGGCGGCACGGGCTTCGCTCGCGGCAAGCGCCACCCCACGGTGGGAAACGACGTGGTGGTGGGCTCGGGAGCGAAGCTGCTCGGCCCGATCCGGGTCGGCAACTGCTCGAAGATCGGCGCGAACTCCGTGGTGATCCACGACGTGCCGCCCAACTCCACCGTGGTGGGCAACCCCGGGCATCCCGTGAAGGTGAGCGGCAAGCGGCCAGAAGGCCCGGACGCCGACTGGGCGCACCTCCCCGATCCGGTGGCCGACGCCATCCGCGCTCTCAGCGCCCGCATCCGCGAGCTCGAGGAGGAACTCGAGCAGGCCACGGGGCGCAAGCCGCAGCCCACAGCCGAGGTCACGCCATTGCGCGGCGTGGGGCAGGACCCGGCGGGCGGTTGATGAGGCGGGCCGCGTTACTCGTTCTCGCGCTGGTGCTGCCGCTCGTGCTTGCGGGCCCCGCCGCCGCGAGGAAGCGCGGGAACACGATCACGGTCGTTCGGATCAAGGAGCC
>DATEPK010000260.1:0-5254 GCA_035273245.1 Thermoleophilaceae bacterium | reverse complement strand
GAGTCGTCCTCGCCGATCACCTCGATCGGTGAGCGCAGGAAGCGCAGCTCGATGCGGTGGCTCTTCTCGCCGGCCGGCAGCTTCGAGTACTCGCGCAGGATCTCGACGTTGCGCCGGTTGGTGGGATCGGCGCCGTCGGACTCGAGCCACGCGGCGCTGTGCTCGTCCAGCTCCACCTCCGCGGGGTCCACGATCACGTCGGCGCGCTGAAGCTCGCCGAGCTCGCGCAGCTCAGGGTTCGTGAATGCCGCCTGGGCGGGGCCCCGGCGACCCAGCAGGATCACGTGCTCGACCTGAGCCGCGGCAAGGCCGGCCACGGCGTGATCCGCGGTATCCGTGACGTTGATCTCGTCGGGATCGAGTACGAGCATGCGAGCCACGTCGATCGCCACGTTGCCGTTGCCGATCACAACCGCACGAGTGGCCGACAGGTCGAACTCCGCGTCGGCGAAGTCCGGATGGCCGTTGTACCAGGCAACGAACTCGGTGGCCGAGTGCGAGCCGGGACGGTCTTCGCCCGGAATGCCGAGCCTGTTGTCGGTGGCGGTGCCCACCGCGTAGACCACCGCGTGGTAGCGCTCGAGCAGTTCCTCGCGCTGCACGTCGGAACCGAGCTCGACACCGCCGAAGAAGCGGAAGCCGGGTTTCCCCGCCGTCTTCTCATACACACGGGTGACGGACTTGATCTTCGGATGGTCGGGCGCCACGCCTGCGCGCACGAGCCCGAAAGGCGTGGGGAGAACGTCATACAGATCGACCTCGAAGCCCTGTCCCAGAAGCTGATCGGCCGTGTAGAAACCCGCCGGCCCGGCGCCGACGATGGCTGCCCGTCTAGCACTCATCGAGCCGCAGGATACGCATCTGTGGTTGGCTTCCTGCCCTAACCCATGCCCATCGACGTCGACAAGATCGTTGCCATCGACGTGCACACGCACGCCGAGCGCTCATCCCACGGGGACGAGGATGAGGTCGCGCTCGAGTACCTCGCCGCCGCGAAGAAGTACTTCGGCGGCGAGCCGCCGCGGCCGACCACTCAGGAGGTGGCCGACTACTACCGCAGCCTGAACATGGCGGCGATCGTCTTCACCGTGGATGACGAGTCGGGCATGGGCCGCAAGCGCGTGCCGAACGAGGAGGTGGCCGAGCTCGCGCACAAAAACGACGACGTTCTCATCCCGTTCGCGAGCGTGGACCCGCACAAGGGCAAGCTGGGCATCCGCGAGGCCAAGTGGCTGATCGAGGAGCACAAGGTGCGCGGCTTCAAGTTCCACCCGAACACCCAGGCGTTCTGGCCGAACGACCGGAGCTTCTACCCGCTGTACGAGGTGATCGCCGAGGCGGGCCTCATCGCGCTCTTCCATTCGGGCACGACCGGCATCGGCGCCGGCATGCCGGGCGGGGGCGGGGTGCACCTCAAGTACTCGAACCCGATGTGCATCGATGACGTTGCGGCCGACTTCCCGGACCTGAAGATCATCCTCGCCCACCCCTCGTTTCCATGGCAGGACGAGGCGCTGGCGATCGCCGTGCACAAGCCCAACGTCTACATCGACCTGTCCGGCTGGTCGCCCAAGTACTTCCCGCAGAACCTGATCCAGTACACGAACACCCTGCTGAAGAACAAGATGCTCTTCGGCTCCGACTACCCGCTGATCACGCCGGAGCGCTGGATCGCGGACTTCGAGAAGATCGACATCAAGGACGAGGTGCGGCCGCTCGTGCTGAAGGAGAACGCGGTGCGGCTGCTTGGCCTCAAAGGTGGAGGCGCATGAAGCGGTCGTGCCCGCCCATCTGCTTCACGTACGAGCTGAACCCGAGCCGCTCGTAGAGCGCCAGCGCGGACGCGTTCGCCTCGTTCACGTCAAGCACGATTCGCCCGCAACCCCGCTCGCGCGCATGGCCTATCGCCGCCCTCACGATCTCGGCGCCGAGCCCGTTGCCGCGCGCTGACTCGTCCACATAGAGGTCCTCCAGCAGGCAATCGACCGCGTCCATCCACACGCCGTAGCGGTAGCGAAGCTGGCAGACGCCACTGGCGCGCTCGTCCACGGCGCCCAGAAGGAACTCCGTGTTCTCGTCGGCGAGCAGCCGCTCCACCCCGCGGGCGAAGGCCTCGTCATCCGGCCAGTCGCGCTCCCACCAGTTCCGGAACGCGATCATCAGCCGCGCGACGTCCGCGGCATCGTCAGGTCCCGCGACCCAGACCCTCAATCGTCGTCCGGCCAGCGGCCATGCTCGTCGAAGTAGACACGGGCCGCCTCCTCCTTCGCCGCCTGAGGCGTTCCCCGCTCCACCAGGTGGATCACGACCGGGTAGGCCACGAGACCCACAACCGCAATGATCGCCGCCACCAGCTCCACCGTCTGCATCGCGCCCAAAGGTAGCGCGCGCCGGTTTCAGCCGGCGGAGCGCTTGGCGCCGTACATCGCCTGGTCGGCAGCGTTGAAGAGCAGGCCGGGCGTGACTCCGTCCGCGGGGCACACGGCCACGCCGAAGCTGGCGCAGAGGCCGGCGAGCCGCTCGTCATGCTGGAAGGCGAGCGCCGCGGACACGCGCTCCACAACCTCGTCGGCCACCTCGGAGCCGGACTCCACGAGGATCAGTCCGAACTCGTCTCCGCCGAGCCGGTAGGCGCCGTCCGAGCTACGCAGCGCGTCGCGCAGCACGGCCGCCACGTGCTCGAGCGCCTCGTCGCCGACGAGGTGCCCATGGCGGTCGTTCACGTCCTTGAAGCCGTCCAGGTCGCACACCACGAGCGCGAACGACGTGCCGTATCGCAGCGCGCGCGAGGTCTCGAGCTCGAGCCGTGCCATGAACGAGCGGCGGTTGCCGAGGCGCGTGAGCGGATCGTGGTCGGCGAGGAAGCGCATCTCCTCGAACTGCGCCATCGAGTCGAGCGCGGTGGTGGCCTGGTTCGCAAACATGCGCAGCGCCTTGAGGCTGTCGCGCGAGGGGATCAGGCGGTCCTCCGGGTCGTCCACCCAGATCAGCGCGATCACTTCGCGCTCGCGGTCGTAGAGCGGGACCATCAGCCAGTGGTGGTTCCAGGCGTTCGGCCCCCGGCCGTTCGACACCGACGAGTACGTGGGTTCGAAGCTGCCCACGCGCGCGCTGGCTTCCTCCGCGGGGACCACGAAGCAGCCCTCCACGTCGAACTGCGGGTCGAAGAGGGGCTCGATCGACGTGATCGAGGCGGGGGGCGGTAGCGTGACGCCGGCCATGTCCCAGCCGGAGGCGGCGCGCACGTAGAAGTGTCCGTCCGCGCGGTCGAGCAGGTCGATAGACACCTTCTCGAACCTCAGCGCCTCGCGGATCCCGTCGCAGACCGACTGGAGGATCGAGTCGATCGAGCGCGACTCGGTGAGGCGGGCGGACACGAGAAGCAGCTGCTCGAGCGACTCCCGGTAGTGGGCCGCGCGCTCCGCCTCCTGCGTGCTCTCGACGGCGAGCGCGGCGTGGGCGGCCACGGCCACCAGAACGTCGAGCTCGGCATCCGTCGGAGTGCGTCCGGATGCGGGCTCGTCGACGGAGATGAGCCCGAGCGTGCTCCCGTCAGCGCGCCGCAGCGGCACGAGCAGCGCGTCCTCCGGATGCCAGGCGTCCGGCTCGTCGCCGGGTGTGAGGTCCGGCACGAAGCTCGCGCCGTCGATCGAGTTCCAGTCGAACTCGTCGTGCGGGATGAAGTACGCGCCGCGGCGCAGGAAGCGCTCATCCATCAGCGGCTGGATGTCCTCCCACTCGCGCACGGTTCCCATGAGCACCCGGCGCGCGTCGTCGCTGCCGTGCACGGCGGTCACCTCGAAGTCGTTCCACGCGGGGCGGTAGAGGGTGACCACGACCGTGGCGAAGCCGAGCGCCTCGCACACCGTGCGCGCGATGGCGTCGAGCACCGAGGACAGCCTGTGGTCCCCGCGCAGCAGGCGGGTGACCTCCAGCAGTCCCCGCAGGTGCGCGATCGAGGACTCCGGCGATCCGGAGCACTGGATCTCGTTTCGGGGCGTGTTCTCGTGCATCTGGGGCAGGGTGGACCGCAAGGGCGAGTCCCCCACGTGGTAAATCGACCCTCCCGCGGCCGGACTTGAATAGAAGCCCCGTCTCTGGCCGAGGAACTCCGCAGTTTGCGCGGACCACTACGCTGAGCCTGCACATGAGCCTTTTTTCGTCGCAGATCGGCGCCCGTGACATGGCCATCGACCTCGGCACGGCGAACACGCTCGTGTACGTGCGCGGACGCGGAATCGTGGTGTCTGAGCCGTCGGTTGTGGCGATGGACACGAACACCGGCGCAGTGCACGCCGTGGGCAGCGAAGCCAAGCGGATGATCGGCCGCACGCCTGCCTCGATCTCCGCGATTCGACCGCTCCGGCATGGCGTGATCGCGGACTTCGAGGTGACGGAGCAGATGCTCCGCTACTTCATCCGCCGGGTCCACCAGAGCCGCTTCGCCCACCCGCGGCTCGTGATGTGCGCGCCGTCGGGCGTGACCGACGTGGAGAAGCGCGCCGTGATCGAGGCCTCCCTCTCGGCGGGCGCCCGGCGCGTCCACCTCATCGAGGAGCCGATCGCCGCGGCCATCGGCGCGGGCCTCGCGATCGAGGAGCCGGTGGGCAACATGGTGGTGGACGTGGGCGGCGGCACCACCGAGGTGGCGGTGATCTCGCTGGGCGGGATCGTGGTGGCGGAGTCGGTGCGCACCGGCGGCTACGAACTGGACGAGGCCATCGCCGGCTACATCAAGCGCGAGCACGGCATCGCCATCGGCCAGCAGACCGCCGAGGACATCAAGCTGTCGATCGGCACTGCGCGGCCGCAGGAGGACGAGGCGAGCGCCGAGGTGCGCGGGCGGGACCTCGTGTCCGGCCTGCCGAAGTCCGTGATGCTCACCGCCGAGGAGGTGCGCGGCGCGCTCGAGGCTCCGCTCGTCGAGATCATCGACGCCGTGAAGGAGACGCTCGAGCGCACCCCGCCCGAGCTCGCCGCCGACATCGCGGAGCGCGGAATCCTCCTCGCCGGCGGCGGCGTGCTTCTCCAGGGCTTCGACGAGCGCATCCGCGAGGAGACCGGGATGCCCGCCAGCCTCGCGGAGTCGCCGCTTACCTGCGTGGCCGTCGGCTCCGGCCGCTCGCTCGAGGAGTTCGAGACGATCGCGCGCGCCGGGGCGGACGGCGCGAGCCGGACGCGCGCCAAGCGGCTGGCCCAGCGAGTGCGCACGTAGTCAGCCGCGCGGCAGCGAGCTGGTGTCCACGGCCTCGAA
>DATEPK010000259.1:0-10829 GCA_035273245.1 Thermoleophilaceae bacterium | reverse complement strand
GGTCGAAGTCCCCGGTCGGCGAGGATGGGCCGGCCACGAGCGCGGGACGCACGCGCATGCGCAGGGCGCGCAGCGCGAGGCCGGCCCCCCGGCGCGGCAGCGCTTCCTCGCGGACCACGTAGAGATCCGCACCCGGAGGCGGCGCGGACAGGTCGCTCAGCAGCGCGACCCGCGGACGGCTGTCACCGCCCCGGACGGTGGCGTTCCCTCCTGCGGACGCCGGGCCCGCGAGAAGCGGCCCGCCATCCGGAAGGTCGAACGTCATCCCATCCGAGCAGATTTGAAGGGTGGCTCGGTCCATCAACGGCATATATATCGGTCACGACGCTACCGACTCTGAGCCCGCGCGAGGATTCGACCAACCGTCGAAGGCCGCTCCAAACCGCCGCTTCCCGTGTTTTACTGGTTGTCTTGCGCCTCAGGGGTACACGTCACGGCGAACGCGTTTCGCTCGCCGTACTGGCAGTTGCCGCCGTGGCGGCAGTCGCCCTGACGCTGCCCGCCGCCGGCAGCGCGCGCACGCACGGGCTGGCCACCGGCTTCACCGACATCGGCTCGTTCCAGGACGCGAGCCCCGGCGACCGCGCGCTCGAGCTCCAGCGGGCCAAGGACGCCGGCGCCACCTACATCCGCCTCGCCTTCTCGTGGGCGGCGATGGCCAGCCCCACGCCCGCGAATGTGGCCGACACACGCGACCCAGCCTGGCCCGGTTACGAGTGGTCTTTCTCGGACGGCATCGTCCGCCAGGTGGTTGCCGCCGGGCTCACGCCGATCATCGAGGTCACCGGCGCCCCGTCCTGGGCCGAGGGGCCCGGCCGGCCGCCCGTGTCGAGCTCGGTGCCCGGCGGCACCTGGAAGCCGTCGCCCACAGCCTTCGGCGACTTCGCCGCCGCGCTCGCCCGCCGCTACTCGGGCAGCTATCCGGATCCTGAGAACCTCGGTCGCTCGCTCCCGGCCGTGCGCTACTGGCAGGGCTGGAACGAGCCGAACCTCTCGCTCTACCTCAACCCGCAGTGGAAGGGTTCCGGCCGCCACGCGAAGCCCGAGAGCCCGAATGTCTACCGGCCGCTGCTCAACGCCTTCTACAAGGGGATCAAGAGCGTCTCGCGCAAGAACGTCGTCGTCACCGCCGGCACCTCGCCGTTCGGCGATCTCAGGCCGGGCGGCGGGCGCATGCCGCCGGCCGAGTTCTGGCGCGGCGTGTTCTGCCTGAGGAGCCGCAAGGTGCTGCGCAAGGTGCACTGCGCGAACTCGCCCGTGCACTTCGACGTGCTCGCGCACCATCCGTACCCGATCGGGCCGCCGCGCCGTCACGCGCCCAACCCGGACGACGTGGTGATCGCAGACTTCAGCCGCATCACCAAGCCCCTGAAGGCGGCGCTCAAGCAGCACACGGTCGCGCCGCGGCGGAGCAAGCCGATCTGGGCCACGGAGTTCTCCTGGGAGAGCAACCCGCCGGACCCGGGCGGAATCCCGGCCAAGCTCGAGGCGAGGTACCTGGAGGGCGCCCTCTCCGAGCTCTGGAGCGAGGGTGTGACGGTTGCCACTTGGTACAACATGCGCGACGAGGCGCCCGGCCCCGGCTACGACATCACGCTGCAGTCGGGCATCTACTTCCGCGGGCCGTCGTTCCAGCAGGACACGCAGAAGCCGTCCTACACGGCGTTCAGCTTCCCCTTCACCGCCTACCTGCATCACGGGAAGGCGCAGCTGTGGGGGCTGGCCCCGTCCGCTGGACTCGTCACGGTGGAGGTGCGGCACGGGAGCACGTGGAAGACCGTCGCACGGCTCCATGCACGCTCACACGACAGGCTGTTCCTGGGCAAGGCGCGACTCAAGAAGCACGCGGTTGTGCGCGCGCGTCAGGGTACGAGCACGAGCCTGCCCTGGACCGTCGTCTAGCCCCGGTAGCTTCCCCGTGCGCGGGGGCTTTGATCAGCTCTCGCGGGCGCGACGCCGGTGGCCGATAAAGGCCGTACCGCCCATGAGCACAGCCAGCGCCACGAGAATCCACAGGAGCACCGCTCCGGTCGAGGACCCGGTGCCGATCGCCGACCCCACGGCCGACAGGGGGTTGCTGCTCGGCGCCGGAAGCGAGCCGCTCGCCGGCTTCGGCGTAACGGGCGACGGCGTTGCCGCATGGCGCGAGTGGTGCCGGCGGTGGTGCTTCTTCGGCTTGGGCGCCGCGGGCGCGACGTTCGCGTCACCGCTCGAGTCGGCGAGGTTCAGAACCGCCTGTCCAGTCGGACCCTGCTTCTCCAGCTGCTTGGTGGTGGAGTTGGACACCGGCTTCGAGTGCTTGTGGTGGCCGGAGCTACCCGGACTCGGCAGCGCCTCGCAATACTGGTCGATGGCCGACGTGCCAGGAGGCGCCTGGCAGGTGGTTGAGGCGAGAGCGCCCGATGGCAGCCCAAAAGGCGCCAGCGCCAACACCGTTCCCGCCACCGCGAGTCCTGTCCTATGAATAGAGATCTGCACGTGGATCGAGACTCCTCGCTATCGCGCTACCGGCTGCCTCCCTTTTCCAGGGTAGCCGCTTTCGCGATCCCCGCAATCGCAGTCGTGTACTACGCGCTGCGCGGGGGGTCGTACGACATCGTTCCGCGGCAGGAGGAGGCGATCGTGGTCTGGGGCGTGCTCGCACTCGGCTACGGCTTCGGCGTCCTCCCCCGCTCCCGCGCCCCGCGCTTCGCCGCGGTCCCCTTCATCGCGCTGTGCCTGCTCGCCCTCTGGACCGCGGTCAGCCTGGGCTGGACGCAGAGCGACGAGCGCACCTTCGCCGAGCTCGCGCGCTATCTGCACTACGCCGGGCTGCTCCTGCTCGTCTGGAGCGTGATCGACGGGCGCACGTGGCGGGCCGCCGCGGCGGGGCTGATCACCGCGGGACTGGTGGTCACGCTGCTGGCGGTGGTGAGCCGGCTTCACCCGAGCTGGTTCCCCACGAACTACATCAGCAGCAACCTCCACGTCGATCGCCTGAGCTATCCGTTCAACTACTGGAATGCGGTGGGCGCCTGGGCGGTGATGTCGCTCGGCGCGGCGCTGATGGTGAGCGCGCACGCCCGCTACTGGCTGGTGCGGGCGATCACGCTCGCGTTCGTGCCGGTCTGCGGCGCGGCCGTCTACCTGAGCTACTCGCGAGCGGCCTTCATCGGTCTTGCGCTCGCCTTCGTGCTCGTCCTGATCTTCAGCCGCAACCGCTGGGTGGCCCTCGTGCACGAGCTGGCCGGCGGCGCGGGCAGTGCCCTCGTGGCGGTGGTGATTCACAAGAAGCCCGAGATCGCGAACGCCGCCGGAACCGCGGGGGCCGGCTCGGTGGTGCTCGCGCTCGTTGGTGCGGCGGCGCTCTGCGTCGTGATCACCGCGATCACGTGGGTCGCGCGCGGCGACGTCCGCTGGCGCCTCCCGCGCCGGGCGGCGCAGGTCGGCGTGGCCGTGGCGGTCGTGCTCGTGGTGGTGGCCGTGCCCACGGCCGGCCACTCCGCGATCTCCAAGGGCTGGCACCAGTTCCGGCACGAGCCCAACCATCCGAAGAGCTCCGACCCCACGGCGCGCCTCGCCAACCTCAATGGCACGCGCTACTTCATCTGGCGGGGCGCGGTGCGCGCGTTCGACCACAAGCCCGTCAAGGGCCTCGGGGCAGGCACCTTCGAGTTCTGGTGGAACTACACCGGCGGAAACGAGTTCGTCCGTGACGCTCACTCGATCTACCTCGAGTCCTTCGCCGAGGGCGGCCTGCCAGGCGGACTGCTCACGCTCACGCTTCTGTTAGGCCTGCTGGTGGGAGGAATACTCGCCACGCGTAGGCTGCCGGAGGCCGACCGTGGCATACAGGGCGCGCTCATCGTGGCGTTCTTCGTGTACCTCTGGCATGCCGGCGTGGACTGGATGTGGGAGTCCACGGCGGTGTCCGTGCTCGGGCTGTCGATGGCCGCGGTGGCGATCGCCGCCGTGGGCACCCCGGTGGCACGCCGCGTGAGCCTTCTGCGCGTGCGCATACCGGTTGCCGCCGCCGCGGTGGTCATGTTGCTGATCCAGCTGCCAGGGCTCGTGTCCACCACGAGCGTGCGCTCGAGCCAGCGGCTCTACGGCCGGGGCGATCTGGGTACCGCCCTCGCCAAGGCCAACGACGCGATCAGCGC
This sequence comes from Thermoleophilaceae bacterium, assembly GCA_035273245.1. Classification (GTDB taxonomy): domain Bacteria; phylum Actinomycetota; class Thermoleophilia; order Solirubrobacterales; family Thermoleophilaceae; genus JAICJR01. The sequence continues at coordinate 6,687 of DATEPK010000259.1, read as the reverse complement.
GGAGCCGTGGGCGTCCACACCGTTCGTCCAGCGCGCGCTCGTGGAGGAGCGGATGAACCGGCTGCACGCCGCGCAGATCGATCTCGACCGCGCGATCCGGCGCGAGCCCACCAACTACCGCCAGCCGCTGCTGCTCGCGCGGGTGGACGCCGAGGCGGGCGACGTGAAGGCCGCCCTCGTCGCCTACAAGCGCGCGAAGGCGCTGCGGCCGGCCTCGATCTTCTTCGCACAATGACCCCGACTACCTTCAACTGATGCCCGTTCCCCTGTTTGCCTCTTCGCACGACCGCTACCACGAGACGCTGCGCGAGCGGCTCGGCGCGGTGATTGACAGCGGCCGCTACATCCTCGGCCCCGAGGTCGAGGCCTTTGAGCGCGAATTCGCCGGCTATCTCGGCGCGAACCACTGCGTTGGCGTGGCGAACGGCACGGACGCGATCACCGTCGCGCTGCGGGCGCTCGGGATCGGCGAAGGCGACGAGGTGGTGATGCCGTCGTTCACGTTCTACGCGACGGCCGAGGCCACAGTGAACGCGGGAGCCCGGCCCGTCTTCTGCGACATCGACCCGAGCACCTATTGCGTCACCGCGGAGACTGTGGAGCGCGCGATCACGCCGCGCACCAAGGCGATCGTGGTGGTGCACCTGTTCGGCAACGTCGCGCCGGTGGAGGAGCTCAGGCGCTTCGGGCTGCCGATCCTCGAGGATGCGGCGCAGGCCGCGGGCGCGTCTCTGGGCGGCACGATGGCGGGAGCGCTCGGGGACGTCGCCACCTTCTCGTTCTTTCCCTCGAAGAATCTCTTCTGCCTCGGCGACGGCGGCGCGGTGATCACGAATGACGACGAGCTGGCCGCCCGCGTGCGGCGCCTGCGTTTCCACGGCTCGGAGGACAAGCAGACGTTCGTGGAGATCGGCTTCAACTCCCGGCTCGACGAGCTCCAGGCGGCTGCACTGCGGCTGTTCTTGCCGGAGCTCGATGGCTGGAACGCGGCGCGGCGCGCTGCCGCGCGCGCCTACGAGGACGCGGGGCTGGGCGATCTCGTGCAGCTCCCCGAGCCGGTGCGCGGCGCGGACCCCGTCTATCACCTCTACATGGCGCGCTCCGAGCGCGCCGACGAGCTCATCGCCGCCCTCGGTGAGGCAGGGATCGGGGCGCGCGCCTACTACCGCAGGCCGGTGCACCTGCAGCCCGCGATGGAGCGCTTCGGCGGCGCCTCGCTCGACCTTCCGGGCACGGCCGAGGCGGCGCGCCAGAACATCGCCCTCCCGATCGGCACGGACCTGACTCTGGACCAAGTCGAGCAGGTGGTGGACGCGGTCAAGGCCGCGATGGACAGAATCGGCGCCCGGGCCGGCGCCGATGCCTAAACGCCAGTTCGTGCCCACCGCTTGCGATATCGCGTTTGCTGAGTTTGAATAGACCTAGGACATCGTCAGGGCCCCTTATGCAAACTCGAGCCTCTCAACACGTGCGGCGCGAGGATGCACCTGTGATTGGACTCGAAGGGCAGGACGCCCAAGAGGCACACGGCCGTGCATCCATGAGCGCGACGGATCAGCCGCTGCGGCCTGTTCCGCTGCGCCCTGACGCGCCCGGGCGCTGGTGGGCGGTAGGCCGGCGGCCCAAGCAGCTCGACCACGCGCTGGCCAAGCCGATCCCGGAGGGAAGCGTCCTCAGCGGGCGCGACACGGCGTACCGCCTGTCGCTCCTGGCGGCGGACATGGTCGCCACCGCCGCGGCGATCGTGATCGGCGTGGCGCTCGTGGGGAGCGACACCCTGCGGGTGGCCGCGCTCGCCACGCTCTTGGTCGTCCCGATCGTGAGCAAGGCGATCGGCCTCTACGACCGCGACGAGAACCTCATCCGCAAGACCACTCTGGACGAGATCCCCGCCCTGTTCCAGGTGGCCACGCTGTACGCGCTCGTGCTCTGGCTCAGCGAGAACCTGATCGTGGCCGGTCAGCTGCGCCACCGCCAGGTGATCGGCATCTGGGCGCTGCTGTTCCTCTTCATGGCGGTGTCGCGCTCGCTCGCGCGCCGGATCGCGCGCCGCATCACGCGCCCGGAGCGGTGCCTCGTGATCGGCGACGTGGAGAGCGCCGAGCCGGTGCGCCGCAAGCTGCGCACGAACCTGACGCTCAACGCGCGCCTCATCGGCCGTGTGCCGATCGAGAGCGAGCCGCCCATGCCCGACGTACTCGGCACGCTCGACGAGCTCGGAATCGTCCTGGCCGAGCACGAGATCGACCGCGTGCTGATCGCTCCTGCGGCCACCGACCCCGAGCTGATCCTCCACACGATCCGGATGATCAAGTCGATGGGCGTGAAGGTGAGCGTGCTGCCGCGCCTGTTCGAGGTCGTGGGATCCGCCGTGGAGTTCGACGAGCTGGACGGCATCCCGCTGCTCGGCCTGCGGCGCCAGGGCCTTCCGTGGTCCTCGCGCGTGCTCAAGCGGGCCACCGACGTGGTGGGTGCCTCGCTCATCCTCTTCTTCCTCGCGCCGGCGCTCGCGATCGCCGCAATCGCCATCAAGCTCGACTCCCCCGGTCCCGTGCTCTTCCGGCAGCGGCGGATCGGACGGCACGGCGATGCCTTCCGGATCTTCAAGTTCCGCACCATGTACGACGGCGCGGACGCGATGAAGGCGCAGCTCCTGTCGCGCAACGAGGGCGCCGACGGTTTCTTCAAGATGGCGGAGGACCCGCGCGTCACGCGCGTCGGGCGCCTCCTGCGCCGGACCTATCTCGACGAGCTGCCACAGCTGATCAACGTCGTGCTCGGCGAGATGAGCCTCGTCGGCCCGCGCCCGCTCGTGGCGGACGAGGATCGCCGCATCAACGGCTGGCAGCGCGGCCGGCTTGACCTCGTGCCCGGGATGACGGGCTTCTGGCAGGTGCTCGGCTCATCTCGGATTCCGCTCGACGAGATGGTCAAGATCGACTACCTCTACGCCACCAACTGGTCACTTTGGCTCGATGTGAAGGTCATCCTCAGGACGGTCCCCTACGTGCTGGCGCGGCGCGGACTCTGAGCTTCACCGGCGGGGGAGCTGGATGAGGCGCGCGGTGATACTGGCGGGCGGCGAGGGAACGCGCCTGCGCCCCTACACCACGGTGCTGCCCAAGCCGCTGATGCCGATCGGGGACCGGCCGGTGCTCGACATAGTGATCCGCCAGCTGCATCGCGACGGCTTCGAGCACATCACGATCGCCACCGGCTACCTGGCGGAGCTGATCGAGAACTTCTTCCGCGACGGTGACGCGTACGGCGTTCGCATCGACTACTTCCGCGAGACCGAGCCGCTGGGAACCGTGGGAGCACTTGCGTTGATAGACGGGCTTGCCGATGACTTCCTCGTGATCAACGGCGACACCCTCACCGACATGGACTACGCGGCGCTGCTCGAGCGCCACCGCGCGAGCGACGCTGCCGCCACGATCGCCACCACGCAGCGCGACGTCCAGATCTCACTCGGAGTCCTCCACTTCGACGACTCGGACGGCGAGATGCCCGAGCTCACCGGCTACACCGAGAAGCCGACGATCAAGTACCGGGCGAGCATGGGCGTTTACTGCTTCTCGCCGCGGGCAATCGGGTACATCGACCGGGGTGAGCGCCTGGACTTTCCTGACCTGATCCTGCGTCTGATCGACGCCGGCGAAACCGTACGTGCGTGGCAATCCGACGACTACTGGCTAGACATCGGCCGGCACGACGACTACGAGCAGGCTCAGGAGGAGTTCGAGCGAATGAGGGATCGGCTGCTTCCGCAGGACTGAGCCCCGCTCCAGGAGCCCACATGTCAGCGATGGCCACACAGCAGTCGCGCCCGGACACGGGCCGCTCAATACCGCTTCTCAGCGAATGGCGCTGGGGGCTCCTCTTCGCAGGCTTCGCGCTGATGCTCGTGGCGATCATGCCGCCCGGCGACGTGACGCTCGACGGCCACTCCATGCAGGAGGTCACGCGCTCGATTCTCGGCGGGCACGGGCTGAAGGTGGCCTGCCAGGAGGGAACGGCGGTCGGGCGAGGGGGCGCGTGTTACAGCACCTTCTATCCGCTCCAGTCGCTGCTGGCCGTTCCGCTGATGGCGCTCGGCCGGGGGGTCGCGCATGTGGTCGGGGGCCCGCCGACGTTCGTCGGGAACCTGTTCGCGCTGCTTCTGCCGGTACTGGCCGCGGCCGGCACCGCCGTCTTCACGGTCGACTTCGCGGGGCGCCTCGGTGCGTCACGCGGGCGCGCTCTGCTGGCGGGCGCGACCGTGGTGTTCGCCACCGAGCTCGCGATATACGGGCGCACCTTCCATGCCGAGAGCCTGGCCACGCTCCTCACGTGCATGCTGGTCTGGGGCTTCCTTCGCAGCGACAGGTGGCGCCTGCTCGCGCCGGTGGGGATCGCGCTGCTCATTCTCGCCAAGCCAGAGCTCGTGCTCATCGGGCTCGCCGTGGGCGCGGTGTTCGCGTTGAGGGAGCGCCGGCCACGTCCCTTCATTGAGGCGGTGGTCGGCACTGCCGCCGGCACGATCCTGTACGGGATCTACAACTACCTGCGCTTCGTGAGCTTCACGAACTTCGGCGGCGCTGACCGGCAGGAGCATCTCAGCCAGCTCGTTCCGTGGAAGGTCGCGAAGGCCATCGCCCTGCTCGGCGTGAGCCCCGGTCGCGGCTTGATCTGGTACTCGCCGATCGTGATCTTCGGCCTGTACGTGGCCTGGAAGCGGCGCTCGGAGACGCTCGCCGTCGTCGCGCTCGCGATACTCGTGGCGGCGCTCATCCTCTATCTCGGCAACCCCGGCACGGGCGCGAACTGGGCCGATCGCTACCTCGCGCCCGCGGTGCCGCTGCTTGCGGCGTGCGCATGGAGCTACAAGCGCCATGTGGCCATCGCGCCGGTGCTCGCGCTCGTGGGGCTCGTAATCGCGCTGCCCACCTTCGCCGGCTTCTACGAGCGCTACTTCGACGAGAAGGCCCAGGCCGGCGTTCCGAACTCGCACCTGTACTGGAGCGTGGCCCACGCGCCCATCTTCGGGGTGTGGGGGTCGAGCGCGCGGGAACTGAACTCGGCGCGGCACAGCGACGTGTACCAGGTGGCCCACGCTCCCAGTCCGCCGCCCCGCAAGGGCGGGACGCCCGTGGCACAGGTGCGCTTCTACAAGGTCGTGAACCAGTGGTGGTGGATGACCCCGGCCGCCAAGGTGCCGCGCATCATCGGCGTGCTGGTGGCGCTCGTGATGTTCGCCGGCGGGGTGCTGCTGCTGGTCCGTCCGCGCCTCAGGCCGTTGGCGTGACGCGGTAGGCGTCGAACACCGATTCGATGTTGCGCAGCCGCGAGACGCACGTCTTCAGCGCCTGCGTGTCCCCCACCTCCACCACGAACCGGTTCTTCACCATCGGGTGCACGACGGTGCAGCGCGCCTCGAGGATGTTGATGCCGCTCTCGGCGAACGTGCGCGAGAGGTCCTCGAGCAGCCGGTGGCGGTCCCACGCGTCCACCTCGAGCTCCACGCGGAACGACGTGGCGCCGGTGCCCTCCCAGGACACCTTGGTGAAGCGCTCCGGGCTCTTCATCAGCGCGCGCGCGTTGGGGCAGTGGGTGTGGTGGATCGTGATGCCGCGGCCGAGTGAGATGTAGCCCACGATCGGGTCGCCCGGCACGGGGCGGCAGCACTTGGCGAGGCGCAGCGGCACGTCGTCGATTCCCTCGACCTTGATGCCGTAGCTCGACGACGCGGCCGTTGGCTTGGGCTTCTCACGCTTTGCGAGCAGCTCGTCGGCGGGACCCTCCTGCTCGAGCGCGGCCTCGCCCTGCTTGAGCCGCTGCATGAGCTTGTTGGTGACGACCTTCGCCGAGATCTTCGCCTGGCCGAGCGCGATGTAGAACTCGTCGCCCTTCTTGAAGCCCATCTCCCGGATCACGTCGGCGAGCAGCGGCGATCCCGCCATCTTCTGCGGCGGCAGCCCGGCGCGCTTGAGGTTCTCCTGGAGGATGTCGCGCCCGGCGCGCTCCGAGTCCTCGCGCCGCTCGCGCTTGAACCATGCGCGGATCTTCGACTGCGCGCGCGCCGTCTTCGCAAGCGAGAGCCAGTCGCGAGACGGGCCGCGCTCCTGCTTCGAGGTGAGCACCTCGCAGATGTCCCCGGACTGAAGCTCGTAGTGGAGCGGCACGATCTTGCCGTTCACCTTCGCTCCCACGCAGCGGTGGCCGACGTCGGTGTGGACGGCGTAGGCGAAGTCGAGCGGCGTGGCGCCGGCGGCGAGCGACTTCACCTCGCCCTTCGGCGTGAACACGAACACCTCGTCCTCGAAGAGGTCGACCTTCAGCCCCTCCACGAACTCCTGCGGGTCCTTCAGCTCCCGCTGCCAGTCGAGCAGGTGCTTGAGCCACTCCACCTTGTCGGTGGCGCCGCTCGGGCCCACGGCCTTGTCGTCGCCCCTATAACCGCCGTCCTTGTAGATCCAGTGCGCCGCGATTCCGTACTCCGCGGTGTTGTGCATCTCGCGCGTGCGGATCTGGGTCTCGAGCGGGCGGCCCTCAGGCCCGATCACTGTCGTGTGGAGCGCTTGGTACATGTTGAACTTGGGCATCGCCACGAAGTCCTTGAAGCGGCCGGGCAGCGGCTTCCAGAGCGAATGGATCACGCCGATCGCGCCGTAGCAGTCCTTCACCGAGTCCACGAGCACGCGCATC
>DATEPK010000258.1:0-3622 GCA_035273245.1 Thermoleophilaceae bacterium | reverse complement strand
GGCCGTGTTCGGCGGCGCGCCGATCCGCAACCAGGTGGCTCAGCTCAAGCAGGGCGCTCAGGTAGTGGTGGGCACGGTGGGCCGCGTGAAGGACCTGATGAACCGGCACGAGCTGATGCTCACCGACACGCGCTACGTCGTTCTCGACGAGGCCGACGAGATGCTCGACCTCGGCTTCTTCGAGGACGTGGAGTGGATCCTCTCGAGCGCACCATCCGGCCGCCAGACGGCGCTCTTCTCCGCCACGATGCCGCCCGAGATCAAGCTGCTCGCCGAGAAGCGCATGTTCGACCCGATCACGATCAAGGTGCGCGCGGCACAGCTCACGATCGACACGGTGGACCAGTCCTACATCGAGGTGTCAGACCGCGAAAAGCCGGACGCGCTCGCGCGCGTCCTGAAGGCGGAGAACCCGGAGCAGGCGATCATCTTCGCCCGTACGAAGATCGGGGTGGATCGCCTCGCGCGCCGTCTGGACGACCTTGGGCTGCGGGTGAAGGCACTGCACGGCGACATGTCGCAGGGCTCGCGCGACGGCGTGATGATCGCCTTCAAGGGCGGTCGCGAGCGCCTGCTCGTGGCCACCGATGTGGCGGCCCGCGGGCTGGACATCTCGGGCGTCACGCATGTTGTGAACTACGACATTCCGAACTCGCCCGACGTGTACGTGCACCGGATTGGGCGCACGGGTCGTGTGGGTCGGTCGGGCCGAGCGATCACCCTCATCACCCCGAAGCAGCGGCGGGAGCTCGAGGCGATTGAGAAGCACGCCAAGACGACGATCCGCCCGTGGTCCGTGGAGGCGCGTCCTGCCGTCCCGGTCGAGCCGAACGGCGACCGCGAGACGCGCCGGCCGCGCCACACCAAGCCACGCAAGGCGACCACGGACGGCGAGTGCGTGAAGCTGATCGTGTCCGGCGGGCGCGCTCAGGGCATCGAGCCGGCGGATGTGATCGAGGCGATCGTGGACAACTCGCACCTCGAGGGCGAGGACATCCGCAACGTACGCGTGCTCGAGCGCTTCAGCTTCGTAGAGGTGCCCGCGGCGCGCGCGGGGGAGGTAATCGACAAGGTCACCGGGAGCGCCGTCCGGGGAACCAAGCTGAGGCTGGAGGTAGCCAAGAGATGAGCCAGGCCACGATCCACACCAACCACGGCCCGATCGAGGTCGAGCTGCACGACGACGACGCGCCCAAGACCGTCGAGAACTTCCGCAAGCTCGCCGGGGACGGCTTCTACGACGGTGTGATCTTCCACCGCGTGATCCGAGACTTCATGATCCAGGGCGGCGACCCCACCGGCACCGGCACGGGCGGCCCCGGCTACACGTTCGAGGACGAGTTCAACGACCACAAGATCGTCCGCGGCGCGCTCGCCATGGCCAACGCCGGGCCGAACACGAACGGCTCGCAGTTCTTCATCGTCACCACCGCCGAGGCGCCGTGGCTCGACGGCAAGCACACGGTGTTCGGCAAGGTCGTCTCCGGCATGGAGACGGTCGACGCGATCGAGGGCCAGCCGACGGATGCCCGTGACAAGCCGCTCGAAGATGCGAAGATCGAGCGCGTCGAGCTCGACTCCTAGGAGGACTCATGGCCGTTGTTGACGCAGCACCCGAGGTTCAAGCCACCTTCACTGTCGAGAATCCCGCCACCGGCGAGACGATCGCGAACGTCCCCAATCTCGACGCCGACGGACTGCGGGACATGGTCGCGCGCGCCCGCGCGGCGCAGCCAGCCTGGGAGGCGCTCGGCTTCGACGGCCGCGCTGAGGTGATGTACGAGATGCGGCGCTGGGTGGTGGAGAACCGCGACCGCGTGGCCCAGACGATCTCCGAGGAGAACGGCAAGCCGCCGGACGAGGCGATCCTCACCGAGGTCTTCTACGTGTGCGACTCGCTCGGCTTCTGGGCGAAGAAGGGTCCGAAGTACCTGGCCGACGAGCGCATCCGCACGCACTCGCCGCTGCTGCTCGGCAAGAAGGTGATCACCCGCTACAGGCCATACGGCGTGGTGGGCGTGATCGGCCCGTGGAACTACCCGCTCACGAACAACTTCGGCGACGCCATCCCGGCGCTCGTGGCCGGCAACAGCGTGATCCTCAAGCCGAGCAGCGTCACTCCGCTCACCTCGATGCTGATGGCCGAGGGCTTCCGCGCGGCCGGCGGCCCCGAGGACGTGTTCCAGATCGCCACCGGCACCGGCGGCACGGGCGCCGAGCTCGTGAAGCTCGCGGACATGATCATGTTCACGGGCTCCACGGAGGTGGGGAAGAAGATCCTCGCCCAGGCGGCCGAGCGGATCACGCCGGTCTCGCTCGAGCTCGGCGGCAAGGATCCGATGATCGTGCTGCGCGACGCCGACGTTGAGCGCGCGGCCAACACCGCGGTGCAGTGGGCGATGTCGAACAGCGGCCAGATCTGCATCTCGGTCGAGCGCGTGTACGTGGAGGAGCCGGTCTACGACGAGTTCGTGTCGAAGGTCGTGGACAAGGTGAGCGCGCTGCGGCAGGGCGTGCCGTCCACGCCGGGCGCAGTGGACGTCGGCGCCATGACCTTCCCCTCGCAGATCGAGGTGGTGGAGCGCCATGTGAAGGACGCCGTTGAGAAGGGAGCGAAGGTGCTCACCGGCGGCAAGCGCGGCGATGGCCCCGGTCTCTTCTACGAGCCCACCGTGCTCGTCGACGTGGACCACTCCATGGCGTGCATGACCGAGGAGACCTTCGGCCCGACGCTGCCCATCATGAAGGTGCGTGACGAGGACGAGGCGGTCCGCCTCGCCAACGACTCGCCCTACGGGCTCGACTCGAGCGTCTTCACGCGCGACGTGGACAAGGGCGAGCGCGTGGCGCGCCGCATCGAGGCGGGCGCCACCTGCGTGAACGACGCGCTCACCAACTACCTCGCGCAGGAGGCGCCGTTCGCCGGGGCCAAGGAGTCCGGCATGGGGGCTCGCCACGGCGCGCCCGGCATCCGCAAGTACTGCCGGACCCAGACGATCCTGGTCACTCGCTTCGCGGCGAGCAAGGAACCGACCATGTTCCCGTACACGGCGGGCAAGGCGAAGATGCTCGGCAAGGCGATGGAGCTCATGTTCGGGCGCAAGGGAAGGAAGAAGAATGGCGGCTGAGAGCACGGCAAACGCGGTCTGGGAAGGCGACCTCGCCCACGGCGGCGGTCGCGTCGCGCCCGGGAGCGGTGCGTTCGAGGAGCAGGAGGTGACCTGGGCCTCGCGCACCTCGCGCTCGGCCGGGAAGACCTCGCCCGAGGAGCTGATCGCCGCGGCCCACGCGGCCTGCTATGCGATGGCGTTCTCGCACACGCTGGCCGAGGGCGGGCACACGCCCGAGCGCGTGGAGGCGAGCGCCGCGGTCACGTTCGAGACCGAGGGTGGCCCGCGCATATCGAGCGTCGCGCTCACGGTTCGCGGCCGCGTGCCGGGGATCGAGGACTCGGCCTTTCAGGAGGCCGCGAACGCGGCCAAGGACGGCTGCCCGGTGTCAGGCGCTCTGAAGGGCAACGTCGACATCACGGTCGACGCGACCCTCGAGAGCTAGGCACAAGCGCGATCACGGTCTCCGTGCCGGGCGCCACCTGGGTGTGCCCGGCATCGCTGACCGTGAC
>DATEPK010000257.1:0-2611 GCA_035273245.1 Thermoleophilaceae bacterium | reverse complement strand
CGTTCGCACCGCGATGCGTCCGCTCGTGGAGGAGGCGGGCGCGCCCGATGTGCTCGTGGTGGACCCGCCGCGCGCCGGTCTCTCTCAGAAGATCGTGCGCCGCATGATCGAGGCCGGGGCGAAGCGCGTCGTCTACGTGTCCTGCAACCCCACCACGCTCGCCCCAAACGCGCGTCAGCTTGCGGACGCCGGATACGTGCTCGACCGGGTCCGGCCGGTCGACATGTTTCCGCAAACACCGCATATCGAGTGCGTTGCACAGCTTTCGCTGCGCTGATCCGCTCAACTCCTCGCGCCACAGGCCGATATCGCACGTAATGAGCCAGCAACAGCCGGTTCGTATCGTCGACCTCTGGGACGTGCGCTTGCGCATGGCGACGGTGCGTTTCGGCGTCTGGGTCACGATCGCCATCTGCAGTGCGGGGGTGCTCTACTGCATCGCCACCTGGGAGGCCGGCAATCGGCCGCTGATCATCGGGCTGCTCGCGGTCGCGATCACGGGATCGCTTGCGGTGGGAGCGCTCGACGCGGAGAAGATCGTCCGCAGCCGCTGGCGCGAGCCGTTCTTCATCACCTGGAGCATCATCGACATCGCCTTCATCGCCACGGTCGAGGCGCTCGACGGAGGGGCGCGGAGCCCGATCACGTTCGTCTACGTGATCCCGCTGATCTTCGCCGCGCTCTCCTATCCGCTCCCGGCCGTGTGGGCGATCTCGGTCCTCAACGTGACCGCCGCAGTGATGGTCGGTGCCACGGCGGGCAGCCCCGACTGGACCTACCTCGGGTTCTTCGCCGCCACGCTTGGCTGCACCGCCTTCCTGTGCGTGTGGCAGGCGCGCAACCACGAGCGCCAGCGCCGCGATCTCGCGCGCGTGTCGCGCACCGACTCGCTCACGGAATCGCTGAACCGCCGTGGCTTCGAGGAGCGTCTCGACGCCGAGCTCGGCGAGAGCGCCCGGGGCGGACGCCCGCTCACGCTCGTGCTGATCGACCTCGACGAGTTCAAGGCGGTGAACGACACGCTCGGTCACGCGGCCGGCGACGAGCTTCTGTGCTGGGTTGTCAAAACCGTGCGCGGGTCGCTGCGTCCGTTCGACGCCATCGGGCGCCTCGGCGGCGACGAGTTCGCCATCCTCCTGCCTGGCGCCGCCCGGGCAGACGCCCTCGACGTGGCCGCCCGCATTCGGGAGACCCTGTCAAAGCGCATCTCCGCCACGATGGGGCTCGCCACGTTCCCGCTCGACGGGACGAATCGCGAGGAGCTGCACCGCCGGGCCGACGCGGAGCTGTACGCCGCCAAGCACGGCTCGAAGCTCCTGACGACCGGCGAAGGCCGGCGCGACCTGAGCTGGGCCGCGAGCCTCGCCCAGACGGTGGAACGCCGCGCGGCCGTCCCGAACGATCATCCAAGCGAGGTGGCTCGCTACGCCACGGCGATCGCCCGCCGGCTCGGCTGGGAGGGCGAGGAGCTGTCGCTGCTCGGGCTCGCCGGGATGCTGCACGACGTCGGCAAGATCACCCTCCCTGAGCGAATCCTGCGCGGGCCGGACCTGCTCAGCCCGGAGGACCACGACCGGCACGTACGCTCGCACCCCGTCGTGGGCGCGGAGCTCGTGAGCCGCGTCGAGGGCCTGGAGCCCGCCGTGGCCTGGATCCGCCACTCGCACGAGAGCTGGGACGGCAGCGGCTACCCCGACGGCCTGCGCGGAGAGGCGATTCCCGCCGGGGCGCGCATCCTGCACGTGGCCGAGGCGTACGCGTCAATGACGAGCACGCGCGCCTACCGCAGCGCGATGAACGCCGACGCCGCCCTCGAGGAGATCAGACTGAGCGCGGGCATGCAGTTCGATCCAGCGTGCGTAGAAGCGCTGGAAGCGCACCTGGGCTCAGCCGAAACGGCCTAAGGGTGTCGGGTCTCGGGTGTCGGAGTTTCCCGACACCAGGCACCTGACACCCGATCAGCCCTCGGGCTGATCCTCATCCGCTAGCGGAACTTCCTCTGCCGCATGCACCGTGCACAGAAAGGGCCCGCCAGAGTCGAGCGACGCCTGGATCTCCTGGCTCGTGAGCTTCGCGCCGCACTCGGCGCAGTTACGTTCGATTACCGGGTCGAGGCTGTGTTCTTCGAGGTCCATCAGGAGGATGGAACCTTAGCCTCCTGTGCCAGCACGTGGGTGGTCGGCAGGCCGGTGACCCGCTCCACACGGTGAGGCAGGTCGAGCTTCAGCCACTTCGAGATGCCACCCGGCAGGGTGGACACGATCACCTCGTCGTAGCTCGCGAAGTTCACCTCGTCCTGCACCGCCGCGATCGGGTCGGGGTCCCCCACCTTGCAGTCCTTCACGTTGAGCCCCGCGTCACGCATCCGCTGGACGGCCCCGTTCATGTGATCCTCCGCCTCGGAGCCGCCTGAGTGCATGTCAGCCGCCCAGGCCACGCCGTGCGGAGTGGCCGGAACTAAGAGCGTGAAGGTCACCTCGCCCTGAGCGGCGCGCTCGCGGAGCGCGTCGAGCAGCTCAGGAGACTCGGCAGTGCGATTGGCAACGACCAAAACGTTGGCCACAACGCCTCCTCTCTCGCTTGGAGAAGAGCTTACGCCTGCCGTCTAGTA
>DATEPK010000256.1:0-5089 GCA_035273245.1 Thermoleophilaceae bacterium | reverse complement strand
CCCTCGAACTCGATCCGCTTGGCGATCTCCTCCGCCGGGTCGAGGTACTCGGGGTTGCGGTAGCTGTTCGTGTTCGCCACGTGGGCGCTGCCGACGGGCAGCGGCTCGAACGCGCTGCGGATGCCGCCGATGCCGGTGGCGATGAGCGCGCCGAGCGTGGTGCCGTGGTAGGCGGTCTGGCGGGCGACGATCTTGTAGCGGCCGGCCTCGCCGCGGATGCGGTGGTACTGGCGGCTGAGCTTGATGGCGCTCTCAACGGCCTCGGAGCCGCCCGAGGTGAAGAACACACGGTTGAGGTCGCCCGGCGCGAGGTTGGCGATGCGCGCCGCCAGCTCGATCGCGAGCGGGTGCGCGAAGGTCCAGTTGGTGTAGAAGCCGAGCTCCTTGGCCTGGCGCGCCGCGGCCTCGCCCAGCTCGGCGCGGCCGTGGCCCGCGTTTACGCAGAAGAGCGCGGAGAGGCCGTCGAGGTACTTCTTGCCGTGCTCGTCCCAGACGTAGCAGCCGTCGCCGCGCACGATGATCGGCAGCTCGTGGTCCTCGTACGCGCCCATGCGCGTGAAGTGCATCCAGAGGTGCCGCTTGGCAAGCTCCTGCAGACGACCGCCCTGGGCCTGTTCAGTTTGCGGTGCGCCTTCGAGCCTTGTTGCCATCGCTTAACACTCTCCTCTTCCCCGACGGACTGGACGCTGTGGACAACGGTAGCGCCAGGCTGGAACCCGAACAAGGGAGCGCACGGTCAAACTGGGGCTACACGACTTATACGAGCTGTATAAGCGAGGACGCCAGTTTTTGCGCATTCGTTACTTGCGTTCGCCGCATGACAGCCATAACTTCTCTTCGCCCTAACGGCCCGGCGATCCGGGGCGAGGGAATTTGGCCATTGAGGAGGAGCCACGGGAGCACAGACCGCGACCACCGATTCGTCTCCTGAATCGGCTGCCACAACCACCTCCGCATCCACTCCGAGCGTCCGGCTCGAGCGTGTAACCAAGCGCTTCGGCGACTTCACGGCCGTACGCGAGCTCACGCTCGACATCGAGCGCGGCGAGTTCTTCACGCTGCTGGGCCCGAGCGGCTGCGGCAAGACCACCACGCTGCGCATGGTCGCGGGCTTCGAGGAGCCGAGCGAGGGGCAGATCCTGCTCGACGGCACCGACGTGTCGGGCCTGCCCGCATTCAAGCGGGCGACGAACACGGTCTTCCAGAGCTACGCGCTGTTCCCGCATCTCAGCGTGGAGGAGAACGTGGCCTTCGGACTGCGCCGCAAGGGCGTGGCGAAGAAGGAGGCGGCGCGCCGCGTGACCGAGGAGCTCGAGCGAGTCGGCCTCGCGCGCGAGGCCAAGCGCAAGCCGCGGCAGCTATCCGGCGGCCAGCAGCAGCGCGTCGCGCTTGCCCGCGCGCTCGTGAACCTGCCCACGGTGCTTCTGCTCGACGAGCCGCTCGGGGCGCTCGACCTCAAGCTCCGCAAGGGGCTGCAGGTGGAGCTCAAGCGCATCCAGCGCGAGGTGGGCATCACGTTCATCTACGTGACGCACGACCAGGAGGAGGCGCTCACGATGTCCGACCGCATCGCGGTGATGAACCACGGCGTGGTCGAGCAGGTGGACGTGCCGGAGGCGGTGTACGACCGGCCGCGCACCACCTTCGTCGCCGGCTTCATCGGAGTGTCGAACCTGATGCCGGGCGTGGCGGGACCTGTCACCGCGGGCGCCACCGAGCTGAAGCTCGACAGCGGCGTGACACTGAGCACTCCCGGCAACGGCTACGCGCCGGGCGAGCGGGTGTGGGCGGTGGTCCGGCCCGAGAAGCTGAGCGTCGCGCTCGTGGAGGAGCCGGCGCCCACCAACCGGCCGTCGGTGGAGGGGCTCGTGGAGAGCTCCCTGTATCTCGGCACCGCCACGCAGATGGTGGTGCGGTTGCCCGACGGCGTGACCATGACCGTGCTCGTGCCGAACGCGGACGAGACCCAGCGGCAGCGCCTGCCCGGCGCCGGGGCGCGCGTGCGGCTGAGCTGGGCCACGGATCACATGCACGTCGTGAGAGAGAGCGAAGTCGAAGAGCCCGAAACGACCCCACAGGAAGGACTCAGCAGTGAGCGAGCGTGACATCGACAAGATGATCGACGAGCTGGTGGCGCGCGAGGTCAGCCGCCGACAGCTCTTCAGGCTTGGGGCGGCGGGCGCCATGTCCGTGGGCGCGGCGAGCTTCCTCGCCGCCTGCGGCGGCAGCTCCAGCCTGGGCGGCGGCACACACACGCAGAGCAAGGTCATCCAGAAGTCCGCGCTCGGGACGGAGCTCAACTTCTCCAACTGGCCCCTCTACATCGATGTGGCGCACGGCAAGCACCCGACTCTCGAGCACTTCCAGAAGAAGTTCGGCGTGCACGTGAACTACACGGAGGAGATCAACGACAACACCGAGTTCTTCGGCAAGATCCGCCAGCAGCTCGCGAACGGCACCTCGGGCGGCCGGGACATCATCGTGATGACCGACTGGATGGCCGGCAAGATGATCAAGCTCGGCTACATCGAGAAGCTCAACAAGCAGTTCCTGCCGAACGTGCAGAAGAACCTCATCCCGGCTCTTCAGCACATCGACTTCGACCCGAACCGCGACTACTCCGTGCCGTGGCAGAGCGGCCAGACCGGACTGATCGTGCGCACCGACAAGGCGCCCGACGTGAAGAGCGTCAACGACATCTTCAACCCGAAGTACAAGGGCAAGGTGACGATGCTCACCGAGATGCGCGACTCGGTGGGCCTCACGATGCTCGGCATGGGCAAGGACCCCACCACCGGCAGCGTGGCCGACATGCTCGCGGCGATCGACAAGATCGGCAAGTACGTGAAGAACGGGCAGATCCGCCGCTTCACGGGCAACGACTACCTGAAGGACCTACCGCACGGCGACACGTGGGTCTGTTACGGCTGGTCGGGCGACGCTGTCCAGCTCGAGTCCGACAACAAGAACATCAAGTTCATCCACCCGGAAGAGGGCTTCATGCTCTGGACCGACAACATGATGATCCCGGTGGGCGCACCTCATCCGTACACGGCGGAGGTGTTCATGAACTGGATCTACCAGCCCGAGGTGGAGGCCCCGATCGAGGACTACGTGAACTACGTCCCGCCGGTGGCCGGCACCAAGGAGGCGCTCCTCAAGATCGATCCCGGCGTGGCAAAGAACCCGCTGATCTTCCCGCCCCCGGCCGTGCTCGCGAAGGGGCACGCGTTCAAGCAGCTCGCGCCCTCCGATGAGGACAAGGTGAACAACGCGTTCCAGCAGGTCATCGGCGCGTAGCCGGCGCGGCGATGGCATTCGTCCGGCGCCATAGGGGGATCCTGCCGCTGGCGCTGCTCTTGCCGGGGCTCGCCTGGCTGATCATCTTCTTCGCGCTGCCTCTCTATTACCAGGGGAAGATCTCGCTGGAGACGGGCTCGATCTTCAACGGCTTCCAGTTCAACTGGCACTTCAGGACGTACACGGACGCGTGGTCCGCGTACCACACGCAGTTCCTGCGCTCGTTCTGGTTCGCGGGACTGTCCACCGTGCTCTCGCTCCTGATCGGCTACCCGCTCGCATACGCGATCGCGTTCCGCGGCGGCAAGTGGCGCAACGCGCTTCT
This sequence comes from Thermoleophilaceae bacterium, assembly GCA_035273245.1. Classification (GTDB taxonomy): domain Bacteria; phylum Actinomycetota; class Thermoleophilia; order Solirubrobacterales; family Thermoleophilaceae; genus JAICJR01. The sequence goes on along the minus strand of DATEPK010000256.1, from coordinate 1,464 downwards.
CCTCGCGGTGATCCTCCCGTTCTTCGTCACCTACCTCGTGCGCACGCTCGCGTGGGAGACGATCCTCGATGACTCGAGCCCGCTCGTGTCGTTCCTGCAGACGATCCACGTGATCTCGCCGCACGGGAGGGTGCTCGCCACCACGGGCTCGGTGGTGGCGGGAATCACCTACAACTTCCTGCCCTTCATGATCCTGCCGCTGTACGCGTCGCTCGAGCGGATAGACGACGGGCTGCTCGAGGCGGGGGCGGACCTGTACGGCAACAGGCGGTCGGTGTTTCGGAAGATCACCCTGCCGCTGTCGATGCCGGGCGTGGTGGCGGGCGTGCTGCTCACGTTCATCCCGGCAGCCGGCGACTTCGTAAATGCCACGCTGCTCGGCTCGCCCAATCAGACGATGATCGGCAACGTGATCCAGAGCCGCTATCTGGAGCTCAACGACTACCCGACGGCCGCGGCGCTGTCGTTCACGCTCATGGCGATCATCCTCGTGATGGTGGCCATCTGGGCCAAGGTGGCCGGCACCGAGGCGCTGATGGGAACGGAGACGGCGGCGGCATGACGGCCGAGGCGTATCCCGCACCGGGCGGCGCCGCGCGCGCCGCGTCGCGCCCGCCCGGCACCTCGCTCGCCACGCGCGCCGGTCGCAAGGTCCTCCATTGGACGCTCCCGATCTACTCGGCGATTGCGATCACCTACCTGCTCTTCCCGATCGCGATCATCATCTGGTTCTCGTTCAACAACACCCACAGCCGCTTCAACTTCGTTTGGCAGGGGTGGACGCTGAAGCACTGGAAGGATCCGTTCCAGGTGCCGGGGCTCCTCGGCGCGCTCAAGGTGTCGATCGAGATCGCCGCGATCTCCACGGTGATCGCCACCGCGCTCGGCACGATGATGGCGCTCGCGATGGTCCGCTACGAGTTCCGCGGACGCGCGCCGCTCAACTTCTTCGTGTTCCTGCCGCTGAGCACGCCGGAGATCGTGCTCGGCGCGGCACTGCTGTCGCTGTTCCTGTCGCTCGGCGTCAACACCGGCTTCGTCACGATCGTGATCGCGCACGTGATGTTCAACATCTCGTTCGTCGTCGTCACGGTGAGATCTAGGCTCATCGGCTTCGACCGCTCCCTGGAGGAAGCGGCGCAGGATCTGGGCGCCAACGCGTGGCAGACCTTCTACCGGGTCACGCTGCCACTGATCGCCCCCGGCGTGCTGGCGGCGGGCCTGCTCGCGTTTGCGCTGTCGATCGACGACTTCGTGATCACCAACTTCAACGCGGGCTCCACGGTGACCTATCCGCTGTTCATCTGGGGGGCGGCGCGCGTGTCGATCCCGCCCGAGGTGAACATCGTGGCCACGATGATCTTCGTGTTCACCGTCGGAATAGCGATCCTCACCGTGCTGCAGCAGCGGCGGGCCGAGAAGATGGCGTCGGTCCGTCCTGAGCAGGAGGCGATCGCCGTCTAG
>DATEPK010000255.1:0-21975 GCA_035273245.1 Thermoleophilaceae bacterium | reverse complement strand
CTCGCCCTCGCGCCGCCGCCGCTGCGGCGCGCCCGGCTGGCGCGCGTGATCCACCCGGGCCGCATGTACTGGCTGCGGCCCGATGCGGAGGCGGCGTTCGTGCGCAGCTGGATCGCGCAGGAGGCCGCACAGCCCGCGTCGTGGCGGAACTGGGTCGCCTGGCAGGTGAGCAGGCGCCACCACGTGGCCACGGCGTCCACCTTCGCCCAGCTCGGCGCGGACGCCGGAGCGGCGGTGAGCCACCCGCTCGCCGCGCCCCGTTTCATCGCCGCGCTCGCGCAGGCCGGAGGCCGCCGCGGGCTGGGAAGCCGCGACGCGATCATGCGTCTGCTGTTCGCGGATCTGCTCCCGGACGACGTGCTCACGCGCCGCTTCCCGCCCTCGTACACGTCCACGCTGTGGGGCGAGCGCACCTGCGCTTTCGCCGAGCGCTGGGACGGAAGCGGCCTCGACCCGGACCTCGTCGATCCCGACGGCCTGCGCCGCGCTTGGCGGCTGCGTGACAACGGTGCCACCCTGCCGCTCCAAGCGGCCTGGCTGGCAACGGCCGGCGGCCAGGCGACCGAGGCCGCCTGACCGCCGCCGATGTCAGGAGGAGATGTCTTCGCTGATCGGAATTTCCTGCGTCTGCGTCAGCTCGGACAGGCTCCCCAGCGGCGTGATCGCCGGAGCTACATAGGTTTCGCTTGTCATGCAGCTCCTCCTTTCGGTGTATCCATCCAAACCGCAGGCGGTTCCCCGTGTCAAGCCCGGCCGTGAGAGGGGCGTACGGGTTTCGCTTCACCGGCGAGCCCTCGCTGCTCGACCGGTTGCCTCCCGTTCCCGCCGGCTGGCCGGAGATCAGGCTGCGGCAGATCGTGGGTGTCCGCGCAGGCCGGGCCGAGGGCGCGGTGGACGTCGGCGACGAGAAGGCGGAGCTTCTCGTGCCCGGCGCACGGCTCGTCCTCGGTAGGCGCGAGGCGCTCGCAACAGTCGTCGCGCCACAGCCTTTGAGCTCGGATCGCCTGCTGCACCCCACGCTCGGCTACATCGCCTCCACCTTCTCCCACTGGCTCGGCCGGCTTGCGTTCCACGGCGGCGCCTTCAGCGCGGGAGACGGAGCGGTGGCTCTGCTGGGCGAGCGCGGCGACGGCAAGAGCTCAACGCTCGCCTGGCTCGCCGGCGCCGGCTGCCCTCCGCTCACCGACGACGTCGTGGTGCTCGACGGCCTCACCGCCTTCGCCGGTCCACGTTCGATCGACCTCTGGCCAGACGCTGCGCGGGCACTCGGCGTCGCGCACCACGCGCACAGCGTTCGCGATGGGGAGCGCGAGCGGCTCGTGTCCGCCGCGGTGCCGCCACAGCTGCCGCTTCGCGCCTGGGTGTCACTCGCGTGGGGCGAGGGCCCGCGCCTCCGCCCGCTCACGCCGAGCGAGCGTTACGCGGCGCTGGGCGCCCAGCTTCACGTGCACCGGCGTGGCCGCCTGCCTGGGGACGAGGCGCTGCTCGACCTGCTCGCGCTGCCGGCGTTCGAGCTCGTCCGCCCGCGGAGCCTCCGATCGCTCGCCGAGAGCGGCTCCATCCTTCTCGACCTGGGAGAGCGCGTCGCGCAAGGACGCTCCCCCGCCGACCCAAAGACTGGCGCGTTGGAGGGATCTGGGTGAGACTCGGGGGAATGAGGTCCGTGCCATGAGCCTGCGAACTTGGCGATCCTTCGCGCGCTTCTTCGACGACTCGAAGGGGCTGCTTGCCTGGACCGTCGTCCTGTCGGTCGGGCAGGCCGTCGCGTTCCTGCCCCTGGCGTACCTCGTCAAGCGCGTCTTCGACACGCTGATCCCCCAGCAGCGCACGGGCGCGCTGATCGTCAGCGGCCTGCTGATCCTCTCGCTGTATCTCCTCAGCGCCGGGCTCAGCCTGCTCACCCGCTATCTCGTGCTGCGCACCACCAAGGCCGGCATCCTGCGCCTTCGCGTGCGCCTGATCGAGCGGGTGTTCAGCCTGCCGCGCGCCTACTTCGACCGCAGCGAGGCCGGGATTCTCCACTCCACGATCGTCCAGGACAGCGAGCGGCTCAACCAGCTGAGCACCACCCTCCTCGGCGACCTCGCGCCCGCGCTGATCATCACCGTCGGGCTGGTGTCCGTCCTGCTAGCGCTCAACGCGCTGCTGTTCGCCGTGCTCGCGGCCGTCGTGCCGATCCTCATCGTGTTCGGCCGCTGGCTCGGCGGCCGCGTGCGGACCACCACTCGCAAGTGGTACGAGGACTTCGACGTCTTCAGCAAGGAGACGCAAATCGCGATCCGCAGCATCACCCTCACGAAGGTGGAGGGAGCCGAGCAGCCGGAGCTCGAGCGGAGGTCCGCCCAGCTCAGGGACTTCGCCGAGTCGGGCCAGCGCGCGTCCTGGTACCAGTCCGCCTACACGATCGTCCAGCAGTCTGTGGCCGCCTCGGCCGGCGCGGTCGTGCTCGTGGTCGGCGGCGTGGCGGTGGCGCACGGGAGCATGAGCCTGGGCAGCCTGATCTCCTTCTACGCACTCGTGGCGCTGCTCTTGCGTCAGGTGTATCCGATCCTCGGCTCGCTTCCGCGGATCACCGCCGGCGAGGAGGCGATTTCGCGGCTCGATCAGATCCTCGCCGCTGAAGAGGAAGAGCCGTACCGCGGTACGCGCAAGCTGGACTTCCAGGGCTCGCTGAGCATCGAGGCTCTCGACTTCGGCTACGGCGGTGAGCCGCTTCTCCAGGGCGTGAGCCTCGAGGTGGAGCGCGGCGAGCGCGCGGCGATCATCGGGCCGAACGGCGCGGGCAAGACGACCCTGATGAGCCTCATCCTCGGCCTGTACCGGCCCCAGGGAGGCCGTCTGCTCGCGGACGGAGTGCCCTACGACGAGCTGGACATCCGCGCGCTGCGGCGCAGCATGGGCGTCGTGCTCCAGGAGGCGATCATCTTCCCGGGCACGATCCTCGACAACATCAAGTACGGCAACCCGGACGCGAGCGACGAGGAGGTCGCGATCGCCGCGGAGTGGGCCACGGCCGCCGAGTTCATCGAGCGCTTCCCACTCGGCTACGCCACGCAGGTGGGGGACGACGGCGAGCTCCTCTCCGGCGGGCAGCGGCAGCGCATCGCGCTAGCCCGCGCCCTCATGGCGCGCCCCTCGCTCCTGATCCTCGATGAGCCGACAACCCACCTCGACGACGCCTCGATCGCCCAGCTGCTCACTAACCTGCTGGCGCTGCCGGGCTCGCCGAGCGTCCTCCTGATCAGCCACGACATGGAGGTGGCCCGCGAGGCCGACGTGATCTACCGGCTGCGCGACGGGCAGATCGCGGACGTGGACGGCGCCAGCCTGGACCGGGTCGGATGAGTCGCTGGCAGAGGATTTCGCGAGCCGCCGGCTACCGGGCCTTCAGGTTCGTGTTCGGCAGGCCCGGCATCGACCCCGCGCTGCACTGGCGCGGCACCGCTCAGGACGGGCTCGACGTGATCCGCGTGCTGCACCTGGGCGGCTGCGAGCTGCGCAGCATGACCCACGGGCATGACTACCGCGCGCCTCTCGGCTACCCGGTCGTGGCGTCTGAGCGGCTCCTCGCCCACGGAGTGGGGATGGAGTTCAGCCGCTGGTTCGCCACCCGCTTCGAGGATCTGCCGGACATGGAGAAGCTGCTGCCGCACGTGAAGCTCAGCGGGCCGCCCGACGTGGTGTGGATACAGATCGGCGCCGGCTACTTCCGGCGCGCCATCACGATCGACGGGCCCCTGACGATGGAGCTGCGCGACGAGCTGGGACGCCGCGCGCAGTGGGCGACGTACCCGGTCTACCGCTTCACCCGCCGCCTCACTCGTGTGCTCGGCCGCTCAACCGTGAGCTACCACGGCACCGAGGCGCTCGAGCGCTTCATCCTCGAGGCCCGTCGCACCTGGCCGGAAGCCCGGATCGCTGTGCTCATGCCCTTCCCGGGCCGGCCGAACACCCGCGCCAGCCGGCGGCTCGGCAAGCGGCTCGTGACGGACATGGTGGCGGCGTGCAAGCGCTCCGGCGCGGAGGTCGTGAGCTTCCTCGACGTGCTCGGCATCGACCCGTCACTGCGCTGCGCGAACGGCTACAACCTCAACCCGCGCGGCTCCGAGGCCGCGGGCGAGCTGCTCGCGGAATGGCTGCTGTCCAACCGCCGCGCACCCGACTGTGCGCGCAGCCCGGCTTAACAACTTCGACGTGCTGCGCCTGCTGGCCGCTTCGGCGGTGCTGGTCGACCATTCCTTCGGCATGGTCTCGCATGCGGAGCCGCGGATCCCGCTCACGCGCGAGCCGATCGGCGATGTGGCGGTGCTCGTCTTCTTCGGCATCAGCGGCTACCTGATCACCCAGTCGTGGACGCGCGAGCCCCGGCTTGTTGCGTTCGCGGCCAAGAGGATGCTGCGCATCATGCCCGCGCTTGCCGTGGTGGTCCTGGTCACCGCCTACGTGATCGGGCCGCTGACGAGCTCGCAGGAGGCGGGGGACTATCTGACGAGCCGGGCGCCCGCGCACAACGTCGTGAGCCACACCCTGCTGATCAGCCAGCTCACCCCGCCGGGCCACTGGGTCTCCTCGGCGCGGCCGCCACACCTGCCCGGCGTCTTCACGGACACTCCGCTTCCATACGCGAACGGGTCGCTCTGGACCCTCTCGGTGGAGGTGTGGGCGTACTTCTTCGTCGCCCTGGGCGGCATCCTGTTCCTGCGCTGGCGCAACTCTGTCTGGAGAATCTGGCCGTGCCTCCTTCTGGCGCTCGGGATCGCCGTGACCGTGCGGAGCGGAGGTGGCACCACCTACCCGCTCTTCCTGTGCTTTGCCGGCGGGGCGGCGCTGTTCTGGCTGCGCGACCGGATACCGCTCAGCTGGCCGCTCGCCCTCACCGCCGCCGCGACATGGATCGCGTCCTACCAGCTGCCCCTGGCCGCCCACAATCTCGTTGCCGGCGCCGCGGTGCCCTACCTCGTCATCTTCTTCGCATTCCGGGGACTCGGCTGGTTGCGCCCGCTCACGAAGCCCGGCGACCTCTCGTACGGCATCTACGTGTGGGCGTGGCCCGTCCAGCAGATGGTGATCCACCTGACCGGCACGCGCGACCCGTTCGTCGTCCTCGCCGTGGCCGCTCCCATCACCTACCTGCTCGGGCTCGCCTCCTGGCACGCGATCGAGCGCCCGGCGCTGAGACTGAAGCGACGCCTTCCGCAGGCTGGTGTCAGTGAGCTGACAGTGAAGGACTTGCGCACGGCGTAGGACCAGGGATAGACCTGGACGTACGCATGCCGCCGCCCGGTCCGCCCAGCAGCGCAGCAGTGCTCCGTCTCGGTCGCAGTTGGGGTACGAATCTCCGGCAGCTACTGCGCGACCATGCAGCGCTAGTCGTGATCCTGGTGGCCGCGGTGCTTCTGCGCGTCGCGGCGCTGATCGCCTACCGGCCGGCGCTCTTCTTCTCCGACTCGTGGCGCTACGCGTCAGTGGCCCGCACCCACACGGTCGCGGGTTTCTACGTCCCCGGGTTCGACACGCTGCGCCCCAGCGGGTACCCCGCGATCCTGGACCTGCTCGCGGTCGTGAGCCGGCACGCAATGCTCATCTCCGTCGTGCAGCACGTGGCCGGGCTCGTAATCGGCATCCTGGTCTACGCGCTGGTGCGGCGGCTCGGCGCATCGCGGGCGATCGCCGCCGCGGCGAGCGCGGTCGTGCTCCTCGACAGCTACGCGATCGCGCTCGAGCAGTACGTGCTCAGCGAGACGTTCTTCGCTCTCTGCCTCGTGGGCTCGTTCTTCCTGATCACGAACTCCCGCGCGGGCCGCGGCGCCATCGTGGCGAGCGGCGTGCTGCTGGCCTGCGCCGCCACATTGCGGACGGTGGGCGTGGTGGCGGTGCCGCTGTGGCTCGCCTACGTCCTGGTGGCCGGCCGCGGCCGGCGCCAGTTTGCGATCGCGCTCGCGGCGGTCGCCGTTCCGCTGGCCCTGTACGTGGGCGCCCACGCCGCCGCCGGACGCGGGTTTCAGATCACCGAGTCGAGCGGCTGGTTCCTGTACGGGCGCGTCGGGCAGATCGCGGACTGCAGCCGCTTCAATGTCTCGCCGGACGAGCAGCCGCTCTGCCGCGACACCCGGCCACCTGGTCATCAGAAGGCCACGCCCCGCTGGTTCATCTGGGATCTCGGCTCGCCCGCGAACAAGGAGTTCGGAGCGGTAACCGGGCTCAGCCCGCCAGAGATGAAACGCTCGAATCGCATCCTGCGCGACTTCGCGCTCAAGACGATCGTCTCGCGCCCCGGGGCCTACGCGCGGATGGTTGGCGGTGAGTTCGCGCGCTTCTTCGAGCCCGGAAAGATGTCGACCGTCGGCGTGGAGAGCAACTTCCCGATCACGTTCCTCGACCAGCCCCAGCCCAGCCAGTTCAACGCCGCCCTGGGCGACCGCTACTTCGCGGTCGGCTCGCCGCCCGCCGTACATCCTCCCGCCCATTTCCTCAGGACGTACCAGCGCTTCGTCCACACGCCGCGCTGGCTGATGGCGGCGTTCGGGCTGGCCGGCTTGCTGGTGCTGCTGCTCGCGATCCCGCGGAACCTGCGGGCGCACTTCCCGCGCCGCGCCGAGGTCCTCCTGCTCGTCGGCACCGGCCTCCTCTTCCTGCTGGCCACCGTGGCCACGGCAAGCTTCTCCGTCCGCTACCTCGTGCCTGCGGCTCCCCTGCTCGTCACCGGCGGAATCGCCGCGCTGCTCGACCTCTCCCCGCTCGCCACGCGGCTATGGCCGCTTCGTACGCAGCCTCGTGCGACGCGAGCGATGAGTCCCAGCTGAACTCGCGCGCCCGCCGCGCGCCCTCCTCGACGAGCCGCCGCCGCAGGGCCTCGTCGGTGAGCACCTCGACCAGCGCGCCCGCCAGCTCGCCGTCGGTCACGGTCATCCCCGACCTGCCCTCCTCGAGCACGTACCTCGCGCCCGGATTGGCCGTGGCAACGACCGCCGCGCCATGCGACATCGCCTCGATGTAGGGAATGCCGAAGCCCTCGTACTCGCTCGGCAGGCAGAACACCCACGCGCGCTCGAAGAGCTCCGCCAGCTCGGCATCGGAGGGCGCGCGGATCACCTGCACGCCCGCGGCGGGCTCTCCTCGATCGGCCACGAGCCACAGCTCGGCGTCCGGCACCCGCGGCCTCACCTCGCGCTCGAACAGCTCCGCGAGCAGCCGGCCGCGCTTGCGCCCCTCCCAGGTGCCGACGAACAGCACGGACGGCGTCTCGCTGCGGCCGAGCGATCCGTTGGAGGAGTCCACGCCGCAGTGCAGCATCCCGTGGAGGCGGTAGAGCCGGGGCATCCCGGGCGCGACCGCGTACGAGCGGGTGGCGAGCCGCGAGGCGAGCAGCTCGAGCGGGTAGACGAGCGCCTGGCTCAGCCTGCGCTTGAGACTCGTCGCGGTGCGGGACTCGTACAGCGACGAGCCGTGGAAGGTCCGGACGGTGGGCAGCCGCCGCCGCAGGAGGAACCAGTCGTCGCCATGCAGATGGAGCACGTCGAGGTCCGCGGTGTCCAGGCGGTTGAGCAGGATCGGCGCCACGAGCAGGCGCGCGGCCCGCGAGCGCGCCATGAGGCTCGGCCGCAATTTCACGTGCTCGTAGGGAGCGTCCGCCGGGGCGGCGGTGAAGGAGAACACCTTCACGCGGTGCCCCCGCCCGGCCAGACGGCGCGCGAGCCGCTCGACGTACACCTCCACGCCGCCCGGCTTGCGCCCGGGCTCGGGCAGCGTGGTGTGGAAGATGCCGATCCTCACGCGGGATCGAGGCGCGCGTCGCCCGCGCGGTAGAAGGTGTCCGCGCTGTTCGGGTGAACGCTCCCGGCGGGCACGTACTCGAACCCCTCGTCCCGCAGGAGCTGCACGAGGCGCGGGTAGTCCACCTGCTCGGGATGAAATTCCGCGATCAGCACGCGGACGCGCGCGAGCCAGCCGCGGTCGCCCTCCAGCAGAGCTGCCTCGCCGCCCTCGATGTCGAGCTTGAGGATGTCGATCGGGACGTTGTCCGGAAGCTGACTGAGCAGCGTTTTCATGCTCATCACGCGGACCTCGAGGCCGCTGTCACCCAGATGTCCCACGTTAGATTCACGCGCGCGCGCGAAAAGCGCCGAGCCGTCGGACGGGCCCACCGCCGCCTCGATCAGCTCGCCCGCGATCGCGTTCTGGCGCAGGTTCAGATTCGCCAGCCGGGCGTTCTCAGGCTCGGGTTCGACCGCGATCAGCCGCTGTGGTTTGTACCGGCGGGCGAGATAGACGCTCGTGAGGCCGATGTTGGCGCCGAGGTCCACGATCGTCTCGACCGGTTCGAGCGCCACCGGCAGCCGGTAGGTGTGTCCCATCCACACCTCGCGCAGGCCCTGCACGTCGCCGCGGTTGAGCCTGTAGCTGAGCACCGTTCCGTCGCGCAGCCGTATCCGGCGCACGCCGTCGCGTCCCGGTATGTCGCCGAAGCGGAGCGCCCGGTAGAGGCCGATGTCCGCGGTGATGCGCGCGAAGGAGCCACCGCCGTGCGCGATCCGCCGCGCGCCGGCGAGCTCTCGCGCGATGCCCCGGCCGCGCTCGAGGACGGTGCCCATTGGGGTCAAGGTACAACGGGTCCCGCCACTCTAGGGTTGGCTGTATGAGGATCAGCGTCCTCATTCCGACCTGGAGGCGCCCGCGCGAGCTCACGCGCTGCCTCGCCGCCCTCAGCGCTCAGACCCGGCCTCCGGACGAGGTGCTGGTGGTGCTCCGGGAGGAGGACGAGGACACGCCCGGGGTGCTGGCCGAGCCGCGCGGTTTCGAGCTGCGGACCGTGCAGGTGCGCACGCCCGGGGTGGTGGCGGCGCTCAACGAGGGCCTCGCGCAGGCGACCACGGACATCGTCGCCATCACCGACGATGACACCTCGCCACGGCCGGACTGGCTCGCCCTGATCGAGCGCCGCTTCGCCGCCGATGCGGGCCTCGGCGGCCTCGGTGGGCGCGACTGGGTCCACCACGAATCGGGCGTGGAGGACGGCGAGAGCGAGACCGTGGGCAAGCTCCGCTGGTACGGGCGGATCGTCGGCAACCACCATCTCGGCACGGGCTCCATGCGCGAGGTGGACATCCTGAAGGGCGCGAACATGGCGTACCGCCGTGCCGCGCTCGACGGCGTCCGGCTCGACGAGCGCCTGCGAGGGTCGGGGGCACAGGTGCACTTCGAGATCGATCTCAGCCTGATGGTGAAAAGCGCAGGCTGGAAGCTGGCGTACGACCCCGCGATCGCGGTCGACCACTACCCGGCGAGCCGCCCGGCCGGCGAAGAGCGCGAGCGGCCGTCGCGCTCTGCCCTTTTCAACGAGGTGCACAACGAGACCTACGTGCTCTTGAAAAGGCTGCCTCCGGGCCGCCGTCCACTCGCGCTGGCCTACTGGATGGCCGTGGGAACACGCCGGGCGCCGGGCGTGGCCCTCCTGGCCGAGCGCCTGCTGCGCGAGCGGGGCCGAAACGACGTTACGCAGGCATTTCGCGCCGCGATGCGCGGCCGTCTGGCCGGACTGAGGACCTTCCGCGAGGCCTCAAACGGCTGAATCTCACACCGCTCATTCGCCCGCATCACTTGCACCCGCCGCGTATGCGTGGTACTCGTAGCTTTCGACCGTTCATGGCTCGCGCCATCCCGGCCCACCGGCCAACGCCAGACCTAAGGAACTCCACTGACAGATTCGCAAGAACGCGAGGGCCTGGGTCTCCGCTCCCTTCTGGATGTATTGCGGAGACGCTTGGGCATCATCCTGCTTGCGGTGCTCATCGCGGGAGGAGTGACGTTCGTCATCTCCCACATGCAGCACAAGAAGTACGAGGCCAAGGCCACGCTGCTTCTGAAGAACACGATCGCGAGCCAGGCCTTCTCCACGCTGTCTGTGGATTCGTCCTCGTCCGCCGCGGTCACTCCCGAGCAGGAGTCCGCCACCACCTTCCAGCTGGCCTCGCAGCCGATCATCGCGGACCAGGCCGCGGCCAGCCTGCTGAAGCGTCATGAGTTTGCCGCGGCCAAGGCGGCCAAGCACGCCAAGGTTGCCGCGGAGAACGGATCCAACGTCTACGACATCACCGCCGTCGCGGGTAGTCCCACCGCAGCGGCCGACGGTGCGAATGCCTTCGCCAAACAGCTGATCGCGTTCCGCCGCTCCACCGATCGCTCCGACATCCTCCAGAGCGAGCGCCTGCTTCAAGCTCAGGCCGCGCGCCTGCAGTCACAGCGCACGCAGCTGCTCGCCAAGGACCCCACCAACCCGGCGCTGCGCCAGATGAAGGGGCAGATCCGCACGCTCACGAGCCAGGCGAACGACCTCTCCACGCTGGCCACGCTCCAGACCGGCAACGCCACCGTGATCCAGGAGGCCACGCCGCCGCCCGCGCCGTCCTCTCCCAAGCCGCTCCGAAACTCGATCATCGCCGCGTTCGCCGGGCTCCTGCTCGGGCTCGGACTGGCACTGCTCCTCGAGCAGCTCGACCACCGCATGCGGAATTCGAGCGAGCTGGAGTCGGCATTCGAGCTGCCGGTGCTCGCCCGGCTTCCCAAGAGCCGTGCGCTGGCGAGGAGGTCGAGCACCCCGCAGCGTCTCCCCGGTGTCGAGCAGGAAGCCTTCCGCATACTCAGAGCGAACCTCCGCTACCTACACGCCGGCGGAGAGCTCAACTCAGTGCTCGTCACCTCGCCTACGGTGGATGAGGGCAAGAGCACGGTGTCGTTCAACCTCGCCGCCGCCGTGGCCGCGACGGGCGTGCGCGTGCTCCTCGTCGAGGCCGACCTGCGCAAGCCGCGGCTCGCGCAGATGCTCGGCCTCTCCCGCAACTTCGGGCTCACCGCGCTCCTCGCCGGCAAGCGCCAGCATCTCGAGGAGGTCGTTCACCAGATTCCGGTGTCGCCGCGGGTGAACGGCAACGGATCGCTGCGCACCATGGACGTGCTGCTTGCGGGACCGCCCTCGCGCAACCCCAGCGAGCTGCTCGACTCCGACCGCATGAGAGAGGTGCTGGTCGAAGCTGAGAGCAAGTACGACCTGGTGATCATCGACACGCCGCCCGCCACGGTGGTCTCCGACGCCATCCCGCTGATGAAGCACGTGAACGCCGTGCTGGTCGTGGGTCGGGTGGGCAAGCTCACGATGAGCGGCGCCGCTCGGCTGCGCGAGCAGCTCGAGAAGGTGCAGGCTCCGACCATTGGAGTGGTCGCGAACTTCACGACGATGAAGGACGGCGGCTACACCGGCGGCGGCTACTACACCGACCATCGCGAGCGCGAAAAAGCAGGCGTCTAGGCTGAGCCTCGCACGCAAGGTCTCACTGAACGCGTCCGTCATGGGAGCGGGGCGTTTGGTGAATGCCGGGCTCGGGCTCGTCGGCGTGGCAATCGCCTCGCGCTACCTGGGCGTTGACGCATACGGTGCGCTCGTCGCCGGCGTCGCGCTCTCGGGGATCGTCTCGGTGCTCACGGATCTCGGGATCTGGAACACCGGCGTCCGGGAGATCGCAAAGCGGCCGGAGGACGCCCAGGGCACCCTCAGCGCGCTGCTCACGCTCGGCCTCTGCCTCTCGATCTTCGCCGCGGGCATCGGCGCGCTGCTGGCATTCATCATCTACTCGTCGCCGCACGAGGAGCTCACGCGCCGCGCGGCGCTGCTGCTCATGACCACGGTCGTGCTCAGCGCTCCTGCCGGCGTGATCAGCGCGTACTTCACGGCGCGCCAGCAGGCCTTCCTCGGAATGGTGGGAAGCGTGGCGTCCAGCGTCTTCCAGCTGGGCGGGCTCGTGCTTGCCGACGCCCTCGGCTTCAGCTTCACAGGCGTCGTGCTCGTGTACGTGGCCGCCTCGAGCTTCCAGTTCCTCGTGATGCTCGCGCTCGCCGCCGGGAAGGTGCGGATGGTGCCGAGCCGGGACGTGAGGCGGGTCAGGCGGCTGGTGAAGGACGCGGCGCCGCTTGGCGGCGCGATGATCGTGCACAACCTCTACTGGCGGATCGACATCGTGCTGCTGTCGGTGATCGCCACGTCCACCCAGGTCGCGCTCTACGGCATCTCGTACAAGTTCGTGGACGCGCTGGTGGTGCTGCCGGTGTTCATCACGGTCACCCTGCTCCCGGAATTCGCGCGCACCGCGGTGGATCAGCGCGAGCGCTTCCAGTCGATCGTGGCCAAGAGCTTCGGCATCATGCAGGTGGGCACGCTGGCGATGGCCGTGCTGTTCGTGGAGTTCGCCAAGGAGATCGTGAGCATCGTGGGCGGCTCGAGCTTCGACGGCGCCGCCACGGTTCTTCAGATTCTGATGATCGGCGTGACCCTCACCTACCTCGGCTCCACCTTCGCTCAGGCGCTCGTGGCGGCGGAGAAGCAGAAGAACCTGCTCCGGATCGCGCTGCTGCTTTTGCCGCTGAACGTCGCTCTCAACGCCGGGCTGATCCCGCTGTGGGGCGCCAAGGGCGCGGCCACGGCGTTCGCCGCCACGGAGCTCCTGCACTTCTCGGCGCTGCTCTTCCTCTACCGGAAGCTGGCCGCCATTCCGCTGCCCGAGCGCGGGCCGCAGGTGCTGCTTGCGGCGGGCCTCATGGCGGCGGTCGCGCTGCTCAAGCCCCTCCTGCCGACGGACAGCGCGAGCCCGGGGGTCGTGCTCGTCGTGGGCGGCGCGTTGAGCGTGACGGTGTACGTGGCCGCGCTCTATGCGCTCCACGCAATGCCGCGCGAACTGCACACGCACTTCGTCGCACCGCTGTATACGCGACTGCGACCCAAGCGCGCAGGCGTCTGAGCCTCAGAGCATCAGCGAGCGGTACTTCAGCGATCCGTGGATGCGACCCAGGTGGTTGCCGAGCTCCGTCGCCCACCAGGCGCGACCCTCGGCGCGGCGCAGGCGGCGCAAGTGGATCACGAACTTCCAGCGCCGGAGCGATCGGCGCAGCGGGATCCTCTGCAGTCCGCGGCCGCGCCAGCGGCTGTAGAGCGCGACCTCGTCCATTCCCCAGCTACGGGCCTGCGAGAAGATCCCCCGGAGGTTGCCGCGGTAGCGGTAATGAATCACCGCATCAGGCACGAATCCGAGCTTCTCGCCGGCATCGAGCTGCACCTTCCAGCAGAGGTCCACGCAGCCGCCGTAGACGATCGACTCGTCGAAGCCGCCGACCGCGTCGAACGTGCGGCGCGTGATCCCGAGCGTTCCGCCCGCGGCGTACGGCAGGAAGTCGTAGTTGTAGGTCATCGGCCCCTCGCTCTGGCCGGACGGCCGCAGCGCCCGCGTCCAGTAGGGGTTGAGGCGGTCGACGTCCCAGCGCGCGCACACGAACTCCTGCTCGCGCAGCCCGGCGGCCATCGCTGCGACGTAGCCCTCGCCTGCCAAGTCATCGTTATCGATGAACACGAGCGAGCTCCCGGCGGCGGCCGCCACGCCTGCGTTGCGCGCGTGCGAGACGCCTGCACGGTCGGACGCGTCCACGATTCGCAGACCCGGCACGCGATCCCGATAGCTCTCGGCCACCTCGAGGGTGCGATCCGACGAACCGTTGTCCGCCACCACCACCTCCCACGCTCCGTCCCACGTCTGCGCCGCCAGCGAATCGAGCAGCGCACCGAGGTGGGGCTCGGCGTTGTAGGTGGGAATCACCACGCTGACCTCAGGGCGCGAGTCCGCGGTCATCGCACCCCAACATACGTCAGGTTTGTGGGTCGCGCGAGAGCTGGCCTCAGCCCTGCTGGATCACGAGCAGCCGCGGCGAGTCCGTCGCCTGAATCCCCACGACGAGGCGCGATCCGGACTGGGACACCACGCGCACCGGAACCTGGGCGCCGGTGAGCGGATCCGTGGCGCTCACCTTCGCGTTCTGAGGCGCGCCTCCGATCGTGAGCTCGAAGTTCTCAGGCTTGAGCGGCTCGAGCAGGTCGCGCGTCATCACGTACACCGGCACGACGTAGCGCCCGGGCTTCACCTCGAAGGGGAGAAAGGCGAGCACGTCGCGGTCGAACAGCGTGGGGTGGGCGGGCGTGCCGTCACCCTTGAACTGCGCGTGGTTGCCCTCCTGGGCGATCCGCAGCAGCGAGAGCGGCCGCACCTGCGGGTTCGGCACCGCGCCGCTGAACGCCGCCGCCAAGCGGCCCACCGCGTCCATCACCGGGCCGCCGGCGTGATCGCCCGGATAGCCCTTTGCGAGCGCCGACATGAAGTTCGGGTCCACGAGCGCGAGGTTGCCGCCCTCCACTCCGTACGGGTAGACGGCGCCCACGCCCTTGTTCACGAAGGCCACGAGCATCCGCAGCACTGACTTCGCGTGGAGTCGGAGGACCGCCGCCTCGCTTAGCTTGGGTAGACCCTGGTTGCCGGGAATGCTCGGATCCGCCCCCGAGGGGTCGATGCCCGCCTCCGTGAGCCACACCTGAGGCGGCGCGGACCCCGGCGGGTGCGCGGTGCGGCCGTGCACAACGCCCGTGATCTTGTTCGTCCAGGGCGCGAGGTCGCGCACGAGCGTCTCGGTCTGGATCGCGCTGAGGAAGTACTCGGGGAAGAGGGAGTCGTAGGTGGGGACGAAGTCGTCCCGCTTCTGGCCCCCGACCGACTGGTAGCTCGGCTTGCCGAACGCGTCGACCGGCTTGATGTTGTTGTAGATGGCCGCCTTCGGGAAGCGCTGCAGCCCCTTGTAGGGGTGCTTGCTCATGGCGGTGATGCCGGGCGGCTCCGTCGACCCGGCCGGGAAGGGGGTCTGACTGGAGAAGCCGTCGCTGATGCCGATGTGCGACACCCCGTTCGCCGGGTCGCGAATCCAAGCCACCGTGCGTGTCAGCAGCTCCTGGATCACGTCGCCGGTGCCCGTCTCGCGGGGCGGGTCGTAGTAGTTGGCCTGATTGAGGAAGCCGGAGCCGAAGGACAGCTCGTTCCACACCTCCACGTCGAAGTTCTCGCCGCCCACGATCGTCTTCGCCATGTGGGTGACCGTGGAGACGTACTGGAGCCAGCCGGCCATGGTCTGCTCGAACTTCGGATTCGGCTTGCCGTCCGAGAGCGTCGGCGGCCCGAACGGCTCGTACTTGAGCGTGGAGGCGTGGTAGGTGCCGGGCGCGAGCGCCTGTGGCAGCGGCTTAGAGAGCTGCACCTTCCCATCGGGCGAGGCGGAGGTGAAGATCACGTCGGCCGCCTTCGTGGGGCCGCTCATGGCGTTCAGGCCGGTGTGCCCCGGCACCACCTGCGACACGCTCGCCTTGTCCAGCACGAGCTGGCGCGCGCCCTGTGGCGCGGCCTGAGTGACGTTCACGTCGAGCGGGCGGATCGGCCCGGGCGCGCCCTGGTTCGCGTTCAGCAGGATCAGTGGCCGGATCCCGTGGCGCTTCAGCGCCCCGAGCAGCACGGAGGCGCGATTGTCCGCGGGCTTGGTGGGGTCGTCGAAGTCGAAGTGGTCCCAGCTCACCTCCACGCGTGCGCGCTTGAAGCCGTTGGCCGCGAGCAGGCGCGCGACACCGTCCGCCTGGCTCGGGTCGACGTTGAAATTGATCCCGATGGCTCCCAGCAGGCGGCTCGCCGGCACCGTG
Source organism: Thermoleophilaceae bacterium (assembly GCA_035273245.1). GTDB lineage: Bacteria > Actinomycetota > Thermoleophilia > Solirubrobacterales > Thermoleophilaceae > JAICJR01. The sequence continues at coordinate 6,428 of DATEPK010000255.1, read as the reverse complement.
TCGAGGTAAGCGCGCCACGGCTGGAGCCAGTGCGAGCGCGACTCCCAGGGCAGGGCGGTGAACTGGCGCGGATCGATGGGGTCGGCGAGGATCCTGTCGTACTTGCCGGTGGAGGCCGGGAGCGAGTCGCTCTGCCCGCCGCCGCGTTGCGTCAGGACAAGCGCCAGCGCCGCCGCGGCCACGACCACCAGGCAGACCAGGGCCGTGGCCCTGGTACGCCGGCCGAGAACGGAGAGCACGTAATCCAGGCTAAGGCAGGTCGCGCCTGGGCGAAAGCGCTCGAGCGCTTGCGCATGCGCAGGACCGCACTTACTGTGACCTGAGAGGTATGAGCACCGAGCAGCTTCGTTTGCGGGCGGCGCCCCCGCGGATCCCCTTCAGGCTGCCGTCCAGCAGCGGCACTGTGGTGGTCCTCGTCGGCGGCGCACTATTCATCGCGCTGGTCACCACAGCGGCGACCTGGGGATACCGCGCGCTCTTCGCCGCGGTGATCCTCGTGAACCTCGTGATCGTGAGCGTCAAGTGGCCGCGGCTCGGCGTGGCCCTCACCTTCGTCTACCTGCCGTTCATGGCGCTGATCCGGCGGCTGCTGATCGGCCCTTCCGGGTGGATGTCCACCGATCCGCTGCTCGTCGTCGGCCCGCTCGTGGCGCTGTTCCTCGTCTATCGGGTGGTGATCGCCGAGCACAGGCCGGCGGTGGGGGACAAGCTGTCCAAGTACGTATTCGTCCTGCTCGGGATGGCGCTCATCGAGAGCGTGAACCCGTCCGGCGGCAACGGCGTGACGGCGGGCGTTCTCGGCCTCCTGTTCATCGCCGTACCGCTTCTCTGGTTCTTCGTCGGGCGCGAGGCGTGCACGCCGAAGATGGCAATGACCCTGGTCTACCTCGGCGTGGCGGTGGCGGCGATCGTGGCCGGCTACGGGCTCTGGCAGACCCAGATCGGCATGCCCTGGTGGGACCAGGAGTGGGTAAAGGTCTCCGGCTACGCGGCGCTGCACGTGGGTGAGCAGAACCCGATCTTCGGCACCCAGGACAGCGTCATCCGGCCATTCGGCACGTTCGCCAGCGCGCGCGAGTACGGCAGCTATCTCGACATCGGGCTCGTGTTCGCGGTCGCGCTGGCACTTCACCGCCGCTATGCCGCGCTGCTCACGGTCCCCTTCCTCGGCTGGGCGATCGTGCTCTCCTCCGGCCGCTCGATCCTCGTGCTCGGGCTGCTCGGGGTGGTGTTCGTGCTGGGCATGCGCACGCGCTCCGCGGGCGGACTGATCGTCACGTTCGTGCTCGGGCTCGGGCTTCTCTTCGCCGCCATCAGCGTCTTCGGCTCTTCGCTCGACAAGGCCGCCAACCAGTCGGCCAATCCGCTCGTGTCGCATCAGGCCGGCGGACTGCTGCATCCGCTCGACCCGAACCAGTCGACCCTGCTTGGCCATACGGACCTTCTGAAGCAGGGGATCCTCGACGGCTTCAAGGATCCGATAGGCAAGGGAACCGGTGTGACGAACAGGGCCGCCGGAGTCGCGGGCGGCACCAATCAGACATCCGAGGTCGACATCAGCGACGCCTTCATCAGCATGGGACTTATCGGCGGGATCGTCTTCCTCGCAATCATCATCATGGCGTTCCGAAGAGTTGTGTCGGCCTACTTCTCGCGCGGCGATCCCGCGCTGCTCGCCGCCGGCGGCCTCTTCGTCGTGATGCTCGGGCAGTGGTTGAACGGCGGCCTGTACGCGGTCGCGCCCCTCACCTGGTTCTTCGTCGGCTGGGCGGCCACCATGGCGGTCGACAGTTCGGGCAAGAGGTCGAAGCCCCGGAAGGGGCACGCCGGCGGGGCGATCGTAACGACGCGTTAAACGCTGCTTGCGGAAACGCGGATAGTCGGTTTACAGTGATTTTCGGACTCGAACCGCCATGCCCAACTGGCCGGAAGGAATGCGATGAGGCGGGTTAAACAAACGCAGCGCGCGAACGAACGGATGCATGAGGTCCTCTCGGAATCGGGAGGCACAAGCGAACGCACCGTAAGCGCGCTGATGCGCGAATACGGCTTCTCGGTGGTCACGGATGACTCCCGTGCAGCGGTCACGAAGGCGCTCTCTGAGGGCGGCCTCGGCGTGCATCCGCCGCTTGCTGACATCCAGCCGTCGGCCACCGTCACAGTGTTTCTGCCCGAACGCGTGCGCAGCGGCGACGCCCCGGCGCCCGTCTCGAACGGTGCGCCCGCTCCCGCCGCGGCGCCCGCGGCTCCGAAGGCCGAGAACGGCCACCGGCTGGCCGCGGCGCAGAGCGAGCTTGCGGCGGCCAAGGGCCGGATCACCGAGATGGAGAGCACGCTCGAGTCCCTCCGCCGAGCACACGCCGATGAGGTCGGCGAACTCAAGGCACAGCTCGAGCAGGCCACCCGCGAGCTCGGCGACCACCGCTCGTCGCTCGAGCAGCTGAAGGCCGCGGCGGACAAGCAGACCGCCGAGACGCGCAAGACGCTCGAGGAGGAGCTACGCGCGCGCTCCGCCACGGAGCAGCGGATCTCCGAGGCCCGACGAGACGTCGAGCAGGAGGTGCGCGCGCGCGCCGACGCCGAGCGCGACCTCGAGCGCACGAAGGCCGAGCTCCAGCGCGAGTCGCAGCGGAGCGCCGAGCTCGAGCAGCGCCTCCAGGCGGCGGGCGAGCCCGTCGCGGGGCTGCGCGCGGAGCTCGAGCAGGCACGCTCTTCCGCGCAGGAGATCCGCGCCCGGCTCGAGCAGGAGGGCAAGGAGCGCAAGGCGCTGGAGCAGCGTCTTCAGGCCGCCGTCGAGGCAGACAAGAAGGCCAAGGCCGAGGTCGAGCGCCTCACTCGCGAGAACGGCGCCGTCCAAAAGGCGAAGGCGGATTCCGAAGAGCGGCTCGGCGCGGCCAACAAGCAGCTCGAGCAGGAGCTCGCCACCGTGAAGAAGCAGCTCGAGCAGCAGCTTTCGGCAGCGAGGAACCAGCTCGCCGAGGCGCAGGCCGCCACGCAGTCGGAGAAGAACCGTGCGGCTCAGCTCGATCAGCGGCTTCAGGCCTCCGCGGAAGCGGACAAGAAGGCGAAGGCCGAGATCGAGCGTCTCGGCTCGGAGCTCGAGGCGAAGGCGCAGTCCGCAACTGAAGTGCACCAGCGGCTGCAGGCGGCGGAGCGCGACAAGGCCGAGCTCGACCGCGTGAAGCGCGAGAACGAGCGCGAGATCAGCCTTCTGAAGACCGCGAACGAGCGCCTCGATCAGGAGCTCGCCGGCGTGAAGAGGGAGCTCGCGAGCCTGAAGGCCGAGTCCGAGCGGGACCTCAGCAGCACCAGGCGCGCATTGGAGAAGGCGCGGGCAGACGTTGCCGACGAGCGCAAGCGCGCGGTCAAGCTCGAGCAGCGCACGCGCGCGGCGGTGGACAACGAGCGCCAGGCGAAGGACCGGCTCAAGCCGCTCGAGAAGGAGCTTGCCCAGGCCCAGTCCGTCGCGCAGGAGGCGCAGGCCGCGGCTCGCCAGGCTGCCGCCGAGGCGGAGCAGAAGAAGGCCGAGGCCCGCACCCAGGTCGAGCGCGCCAGCGCCAATGCTCGCGCCGAGCTGGACCGCGGTATCGCACAGGCCCGCCAGGAGGTGGAGGCGGAGCGCGCGGCGCGGATCGGCGCCGAGAAGGCCCTCGACATCGCCCGCGAGCAGTCCGCGCGGCAGGCCGAGGAGATGGCCAAGGCCGAGCAGCGCTACGCCCAGACGCTCGAGGAGCGCCTCGAGGCCGTGATGGAGGCTGAGCGCCGCGTCAAGGAGCTTCAGCTCGATGCCGAGCGTCAGGCCGCGGAGCTTGCCCAGGCGGAGCAGCGCATCGCCGACGCGAATGCGCTGGTGGCGGACGCGAAGGCGGACGCGCAGCGCGAACGGGAGCATCGGGACCTGTTCGAGCAGCAGCTGCGCCGGCTCACCGATCTGGCCGCGTCCGGCACCTCCGCGGTGCCGGCACCCGCGCCCCCCGCGCCGGTGGCCACGGCCGCACCGGTGGCCGCCGCCCCGGTGGCGAACCACGATGACGCCGCTCACGCCCCGGCGGAGGCGAGCGTGAAGCCGCCCACGCCCGAGCCGCTACCGGACACGAAGTCGCGCCGTGGCGGGCGGCGGGCCGCCGCGCCGTGGGATCCGCGTAAGCAGCAGCCTGCCGCGCCCGAGCCAGCGGCGGCGAAGAACGGCGCCTCCGACGACGAGCCGGAATCCGCCGGTCCCTCGGTCCGCTGGCAGCGCATCTCGCGCCGCCGCAAGGATCGGCTGTTCGTGGAGCAAGCCGGAGAATGCGCGGTCTGCTCGAGTGAGCTGCGCGCGGGATCTCCCGGTGCCCTCGCCGACAGTGGCTGGATCATCGCCGGCGACCAGGCCGTGTGCCCCTCCTGCCAGGAGGACGGCTGGCAGCTGCCTGACGGCGCCTCGCTTCCGGTCCGCACGATCCCGCCGCGTAGCTGAGGGTCCTCCTCGTCCTGCACCATCCGGTGAGCGCCCACGCGGGCGCGCCGGGAGCCACGCGTGCGCTCGGAGCAGCGCTCGAGCGTGCCGGCTGCGAGGTCGAGTACCTCGGCTTCGAGCAGGCGTTCCCGCGTTCCACAGCCACAGGCCTGCGCCACAGCATCGAGTTCCCCTGGCGCGTGGCGCGGCTGCTTGCTAAACAGGCGCGCCGCTTCGACGTCGTTGACGCGTCGCTCGGGGACACGTGGGTGTGGGGCACGCTGGGCCGCCCGCGCGCAGGGCGCTCGCACGCGCTGATCGCCCGCAGCCACGGCCTCGAGCACGTGGTTGACCGAGCGGTTCGCGCCGCCGCACGAGCCGAGGGCCCCCCGCTCAGCCGCAGGTACCCGGTCTATCACGGCGGTTACCGGCTCTGGGAGGTGGCGCGTTCCATGCGGCTCTCCGACAGGTGTGTGCTGCTCAACGAGGAGGAGCGCGAGTACGCAGCCGGAGAGCTCGGCATCCCCCGGGAGCGCCTCGTTGTGCTTCCGAACGGCGTGGACGACAGGTTCCACGCGGCCGCGCCCGCAAAGCCTGTGGATGGCGGACCCGTGCGGCTGGCGTTCGTCGGCAGCTGGATACCGCGCAAGGGCACCGCCACGCTCGCCCGGGCGCTCGAGCGGCTGAGCGCGAACGGCGTGGAGTTCAGGCTGTCGGTGCTCGGTTGCGGCGACGAGTCGGCGGCACGCGCCGATCTGCCCTCGAGCCACTCGATCTCGATCCTCCCCGCCTACCGCAACGAGGAGCTGCCGTCCCTGCTCGCTGGGCACGAGCTGCTGCTCTTCCCGAGCCGGTCGGAGGGAGCGAGCGTTGCGCTGCTCGAGGCGATGGCGTGCGGGCTGGCTCCGATCGCCACCTCAGTGGGCGCGGCGCCCGAGGTGATCACCGGCGAGAACGGTGTCCTCGTAGACGTGGGAGACGCGGATGCGCTCGCGGACAACGTCGCCCGGCTGGCGGCCGACCGCGGCGCTCTCAACCAGATGCGGCGCGCGGCACAGGCCACCGCCGGCGGCTACCGCTGGCACGACATCGCGCAACGCACGGTTCGCCTATACGAGCAGGCGCTGGCCTCAGGCCGCTAGGAGGACTGGGTGTTGCGCAGGTCGCCCAGCCCCATGAGCGTGGCCGGGGGCGGGCCCCAGCGGCGGCGGGCGAAGTCCAGGGTTCCCATCCAGAGCCCCCTCAGCGCGGCCCGGCAGCGCGCGCGTCCGGCCTCGTCCGCCCGGCGGTACTCGCGGAGCAGGTTCACGCTGTGCTCGCACTGGCGCATCAGCCGCGTGGTCAGCGCCTTCGCGCCGCCCGCAAGCCGCGCGTATTCGAGCCCGTTCCGGCTCGTGAGATAGGCGTACGCCCCAGGACGGCTCGCGGCCCCGGGCGAGGCGTCCGCCAGCGCCTGCGGCACCACGCCCACGAGCCACCCCGCGCGGCTCGCGCGCAGGCACAGCTCGACGTCCTCGTAGTAGATGAAGAAGCGCTCGTCCAGCAGGCCCGCCTGCTCGAGCAGCTCCGCGCGGATCAGCTGCGCGGCACCATCGATCCAGTCGCACGCGGCGATGCCGTTCGGTGGGGTGTGCGGTCGCTCCTGGAGGTGGTGAATCCCGCTCAGGTCACCGCGCTTGCCGCCAAACGAAAGCGGCTGGTCGCGCTCCTGCCACCACAGCGCCGGGCCGATCATCCCGTAGCCATCCGCATGCCGGGCCGCCTCGAGCAGCGCTTGGAGGGAGCCGGGGTGGAAGCGGATCTCGTGGGTGAGCAGCAGCACCCAGTCCACGCCGCGCTCGAGCTGGTGCCGGATGCCCTCGTTCATACCGCTCGCATAGCCGAGGTTCCGCTCGGCGCGGCGGACCACCACGCCCGGATCCGGCGGAGCGATCGCGGGATCGTCCGGCCCCGTGGGGTTCTGCACGATCACGATCGAGTCGGCGGGGATGCC
>DATEPK010000254.1:0-2536 GCA_035273245.1 Thermoleophilaceae bacterium | reverse complement strand
AACGAGAAGGAGGGCCGCGAGCTCGTGCCGGGCTCCGTGCTCGACCGCGCTCCCTCGGCGGAGCTTCGCTACGAGCAGCGCGACGAGGATTCGCTGCCTCCCTACGACGTGCTCGACGCGATCCTGCTCGGCTACATCGAGGGCGACCTGAACGCCAACCAGCTGGTGCGCCACGGGCTGCCCGAGGAGGACGTGGAGCGCGTGATCCGCCTCGTCGACCTGGCCGAGTACAAGCGCCGCCAGGCGCCGCCAGGCGTCCGCGTGTCCACCAAGGCCTTCGGGCGCGACCGGCGGCTGCCGATCACGAACCGCTTTCGAGGCAGCTAGGCGGCCACGCCCACCTCCGCCGTGCAGAAGGCGCACCGCCGCGCCGCCATCGGTATCTCGCTGAGGCACTCCGGGCACGGCCGCACGGTCTCATCCACGGGCGGCTCGGTGCGGCGCCGCTTCATCAGAGCGTTCACCGGCACCACCACGAAGTAGAACACGGCCGCCGCCACGGTCAGGAAGGTGATCAGGGCGTTGATGAAGGCTCCGTACCTGAAGGTGCTGTTGTGGATCGTGAAGGTGAGACTCGAGAAGTCATGCTTGCCGAAGATCGCCGCGATCAGCGGGGTGAGAATGTCTGCCACGAGCGCGGCGACGACCGCCGTGAACGCGGTGCCCACGACCACCGCGACGGCGAGATCGACCACGTTTCCGCGTAGCAGGAACTGCTTGAAGTCCTTCAGCATGTCGACCTCCGAGCGGGTTCGGGCTTGGTTCTGTGCGCGAGCCTAAACCCGTGGCGGACGGATGGCGATCGTCACGCGCGAGAGGGCGCAGAGCTTGCCCTCCTCGTTCGTGAACTCGCACTCCCACACCCAGGTCGTGCGTCCGCGGTGGCGCGCGCGGCAGTCCGCGTAGACGGTGCCCTCGGTGACCGGTCGCAGGAAGCTCGTGTCGTTCTGCTGGCCGCTCACGACCACCCCGTCGGCCTGCCGCGCGATCCAGGTTCCGGCGGAACACAGGCCCTCTGCCATGGCCGCGTACACCCCTCCGTGCACGAGTCCGAGCTCCTGCTTCACGCGGTCGGTGACCGGCACAAGCCCCTTCACGAAGCCGTCGCCGTGCTCGGTCAGCTCGATGCCGAGAGTGGTGTGAAGGGTTTCCTTCGGAAAGTCTTCGCCGGGAAGCACGCGCGGCAGGGTACCCTTCCTCCCTGCTCATGGCCACTTTCGACCAGCTTCCAGCGGAGCAGAGGGCCATTCTCGAGCTTGTGGTGGGACGTGGACAGTCCTACGACGAGCTGTCGGGGATGCTCGGGATGCCCGCCCCCCGCGTGCGCGAGCTCGCGCGCGAGGCGCTTGGCGAGCTCGCCCCCGCCACGGCCGCGCGCGTGGACCCCGATTGGCGGGGCCAGATCGCGGATTACGTGCTGGGGCAGCAGTCGGGACCCGAGTCGACCGCCACGAAGAGCCACTTCAAGCGCTCCGAGCCGGCGCGGGCGTGGGCGTATTCGCTGCTCGACTCGCTTGGGCATCTGTATCCGAATCGGGGGATGCCAGAAATTCCCGAGGCGTCGGCCGGTGCGCCGGCGCCGCCGTCGGCACCGGAGCCGGCTGTGCCTGCTGCCGCGCCCAGGCCCCAGGCCCCAGGCCCCAGGCCACAGGCTGCGCGGTCCGGCGGCGCTCTTTCCCCTGCCGCTCAGGCGATTGTTCGGCGGCGGCGGATTATCGGCGGCGCTATCGCCGCTGCTGTGATCGTCGTGGCGATTCTCGCGATCGCCGGCGTGTTCAGCGGCGGGGGTAGCAAGCACAACGGTGGTGCGAGCACGGTTGCCAATGGCACTACTGGTGGGACGCCTACGAAGTTCCTTCGGGAGGGCGTGCTGAAGGCTGTGGGTAACGAGAAGGGCACGGGCATCGCGGTGGTTCTCCAGCAGGGCAACCAGGTGCAGCTGGTCGTGCAGGCCACCAACCTTCAGCCCACCGACAGGCAGACTGCGTACGAGGTGTGGCTCTACAACTCCGCGAACGACGCTGCGCCGCTCGGCGCCCAGTTCACCGACCAGCAGGGCAACCTCCAGGGCCGCGGCGGCGTGCCGGGCAACTGGCAGAGCTTCAAGTACGTGGTGCTCTCGCGCGAGAAGGTGGGGACGAACCCGAAGACACCGTCCGGGCTCGTGCTGCGCGCCACGCTCACCGCCGTGCCCACCAAGGGCGCCACCGGCGCAACCGGCACGACCGGCGGCTAGTCAGCCCGGCGCTCGCCTGGCCAGCGCCGCGAGTACGAGAGCCACGACGGCGATGCCGGCGAGAGCGGCTCTGAGCGAGGTGGCGTTCGCGGCCACGCCCACCGCCGCGGGGCCCAGCAGGAAGCCGAGGTACGCCACCGTGGTGACCACAGATACCGCGCTGCCGCGCCGATCCGCGCTCGCCAGCCTCCCGCCCATGGCGATCAGCATGGGCGCGCAGATCGCGACACCCAGGCCGGCAACCACGATGCCGCCAAGGGCCACACCCGCCGACGGCGCGAGCGCAGCGAGGGCGCTGCC
>DATEPK010000253.1:0-8538 GCA_035273245.1 Thermoleophilaceae bacterium | reverse complement strand
GACGGCGGCTCGAGCGCCGCAAGGTGCGAGTTGATGGCGCGCTGGGTAGACAGCAAGCGCGCGGCTGTTGATCGGCGTTCCCCCACCACTAGTCAACATACCCCGATCCACCTACCCCACCTGAGGTAACCCGCAATTAATCCATAAGGTTTGACTTAGGAGCCGAGATGCCCGAGAACCTCTCCCGCCAGATCCTGAGCGACCACCTCGTCGAGGGGGAGCTCAAGCCGGGCTCGCCGATCGCCTTGAAGGTCGACCAGACGCTGCTCCAGGACGCCACCGGCACGATGGCGTGCATGCAGTTTGAGCAGCTCGGCGTGGAACGGGTGCAGGTGGAACGCGCAGTTCAGTACATCGACCACAACGTGATCCAGCTCGACTTCAAGAACCCGGACGACCACCGGATGCTCCAGGCGCTCGCGCGGAAGTTCGGACTTCATTACTCGCGGCCTGGAAATGGCATCTGCCACTACGTGCACATCGAGCGCTTCGCCAGGCCGGGCGGCATCCTCGTCGGCGCGGATTCGCACACCACCACGAGCGGCGCGCTCGGGATGATCGCGATCGGCGCGGGCGGGCTGGACGTGGCCGTGGCGATGGGCGGCTATCCGTATGAGATCGCCTGCCCGGAGATCGTGGAGGTGCACCTGACCGGGACGCTGTCGCGGCCGTGGGTGCAGGCCAAGGACATCATCCTCGAGCTGCTCCGCCGGCTGTCGGCGAGCGGCGGCAAGAACAAGATCTTCGAGTTCACGGGCGAGGGCACGCACGACCTCTCGATCCCGGAGCGCGGCACTATCGCGAACATGATCGCCGAGCTTGGCGCCACGAGTGCCGTGTTCCCGCCTGACGACCAGACGCGCGACTGGCTCAGGCGCCAGCAGCGGGAGGAGGACTTCGAGGAGATGGGCCCCGAGGACGGCGCCGAGTACGACGACCGCGTGGAGATCGACCTCGGCGAGCTCGGACCGCTCGTGGCGAAGCCTCAGAACCCGGACAACGTCGTGCCGGTGGAGGAGGTCGTGGGCACGGAGCTGGCGCAGGTCTGCATCGGCTCGTCGGTGAACTCCGGCTACTTCGACCTCGCGCTACCGGCGGCGATCCTCGCCGACCGCGACGGGCAGATTGTGCACCCCACGATCGCGGCCACCGCCACGCCGGGCTCGCGCCAGATCCTCACGGCGATCGCCGAGTCGGGCGTGTACCGCCAGCTCGTGGAGGGCGGCGTGCGCATGCTCGAGCCGGTGTGCGGCCCGTGCGTGGGGATGGGCCAGGCGCCGCCGTCGAACGCCAACTCGCTGCGCACGTTCAACCGCAACTTCCCCGGCCGCTCGGGCACTCCCGAGGACTGCGTGTACCTGTGCTCGCCGGCGGTGGCCGCGGTGTCGATGCTCGAGGGCAAGATCGCCGATCCGCGCGAATACGGCGACGCGCCCGACATCCTCGACCCGCCGGAGCTCAAGCCGTATGTGGACGACGTCCACATCTTCGCGCCCGCTGATGAGGACGAGGCCGAGTCGATCGAGATCCCGCGCGGGCCGAACATCAAGACTCCGCCGGAGCACAAGCCGCTCGACGAGTCGATCGAGGCGAAGGTCGCGACTGTGCAGCCCGACAACATCTCCACGGGAGACCTCGCGCCCGACGGCGTGATCGTGATGAGCTACCGCTCGAACATCCCGGCCATCGCCGAGTTCACCTTCCAGCACCGCGACCCGGAGTTCCGCAAGCGGATGAAGGAGTGGGGGAGCGGCTTCATCGTCGGCGGCGACAACTACGGCCAGGGCTCATCGCGCGAGCATGCCGCGCTGGCCCCGCTGCAGCTCGGGGTGAAGGCGGTGTTCGCCAAGTCGTTCGCCCGCATCCACCGGCGCAACCTCGTGGCGCAGGGCATCCTCGCGCTCACCTTCAAGGACGCGTCCGACTACGACCGCGCAAAGGTGGGCGAGACGTGGTCGCTCCCGAACATCCGACAGGAGCTCGAGGACGGCAGCGAGGACATCACGGTGAAGATCGAGGAGTCGGGTGACGAGTTCGCCGTCACGCACGACTTCGCCCCAAAGGAGCGCGAGATCCTCATATCGGGCGGGCTACTTCATTACCTACAGGAGCACGGGAAGCAGGTGTCAACGGCATGACGGAGCACGAGGAGCGCCACGGCGAGGACGAGACGGTGGAGCAGGAAGAGGCTCGCCCCGAGGAGACCGACACCGACGAGCACGACGACGCATCGCCGGGCGTGAACCGCGAAGAGCAGGGTTACGGCGGGCAGAGCGAGTAGCTCCGCCCGCCGCGTCGTTCGGTTAGCGGCCCGTCCTGATCGTCAAGCGGTATGTGTGGGCCGCCGAGTTGCCGTTGAAGCCGGTGAGCACGAGCCGCACGCTCACCCTCAGCCGTCCGTGGTGGTGGCGGGCGAGCTTCACCGTCTTCGGCGACAGCTTCACACGCAGCTTCAGTGCCTTGCCGTGGAACACCGGGAACACCCGGCTGCCCAGCGTCACGAGGCGAGCGGCATGACCCGCGTTCGCCCGCACCCGGAGTGAGCCGAAAGCGTCCACCGGCTGCGCCGCGAGGTGCAGCACGAGCGTGCGGCTGCGACGCAGGTGGATGGTCGCGTGCAGGCCGGCAAGGCGCGCCTTGAGCGAGCCCGGCTGCGACGGGACCACGTTCCCGCTGCTCGGCGCGCGAACAACCACCTGCTGCGTCCTGGTCGCGGCGTTGCCCGTCTTGTCCGTGGCCGTCGCGGTGACCGTGTAGGTGCCCGGGGCGGAGTAGGAGTGCGTGACGATCGCGCCGCTTGCGGTGTGACCGTCACCGAAGTCCCAGCTGTATCCCTGCACGCCCGAGCGGTCGCTCGCGGACTCGCCGAACACCAGCGTGTCGCCCGGCGCGCCGGCATTCGGCACCGCGAGGGTGCCCACCGACGGCGGCTGGACGTCGTAGAACGCGCCGTGCACGGTCCAGGTGTTGTAGTCCGGCGTGCGATCGAACGCGAGGAACACGTCGCCGTTCGAGTCCGCGGCCCCGGAAAGCGTCTCGGTCTGGCCGCTGTCGTCGCCCACCGGGACCACCGGACCGGGGCCCGAGGAGGGATCGATCACAGCGGTGTGAACCGGATAGTCCGGATAGTCGTATCCGAGCCACGTGGCCAGCGCCTTACCGTCCGGAAGAGACAGGAGGGTTGGATAACTCGTGTCCACGTCGGACCCGCTCACGACGTCCGGATCGCTTCCGAGCGGCGGATCGATCGTGCCGTCCGCCTGAATCCGCCGGCTGACCACGTAGTAGTCGTTCGACGGCGTATGCGCCGTCCACAGGACGATGGCCTGACCCGCTGAGTTGAGCGCGATTTGAGGCGGGTAGCTGTTGTCTCCCACGGCGGTGTCTGTCTCGAACGTCCCCACGGCCGACAGGGTGTCCCCCGCACTCAGCTTCGCGACCTTCATGTCGTTGCCCGTGCTCTTCGTCTGAACGAACCCGAGGTATGCATCGCCGGAGGGCATGATCGCCGCGGTGGACGCCGTGACGTCCCCGTATTGCGGGGTGCCGATCAGGTCGTGCTCGGTGCCGAGGCTGCCGTCAGCCTTCAGCTGTCGCACGCGCTCGCCCCAGCTGTACGGGTAGGTCAAGTCCGTGTAGTTGTTGAAGCCCCAGGTCAGCACCGAGTCGCCGGCGCTGTTTGTTGAGATGCTCGCCTCCTCCACGCTCTCGTTCGGATTGGTGGAGATCTGGACGGGCGATCCGGCCAGATCGCCTCCGTGCAGGCGCTGGGCCCAGAGGATCTGATTGTGGTTGGTTCCGGAGTACGGCTCGGTGTAGGAGAGCGTGGCAACGCCGCTCCCGTCCATGCCGATGGAGAGCGGGAGGCCCGCGTCCGAGTCGCCGACCGCGTGCTCTGTTCCCAGCGTGCCGTTTGGCTGCACGGTTCGTACTTCCAAGCCGTCGCTCGGGCTGTACCAGGCGGCCGTCATCACTCCGCTCGAGTCCATCGCGAGCACGGTCTGGTATGGCATATCGGTCGTCAGGTCGATCACCGGCCCCGCGGTTCCGTCGGGAGCGATCCGCTGAATCTGAGCTCTGTCGGTCTCCCACTCCAGCCACATGGAGCCATCCGGCGCGGCCACCACCTGCGGGCTCGACGCGTCTGCGCCTGCCGGCGAGATGGTTCCCAGCGCCTGCCAGCCGGCGGCGTGCGCGGAGCTCGCCAGAACGAGGATTGACGTAACGGTGACTGCGGCGGCGCCGAGCCGCTTGAAGGGCGAATGCATTGAGAGCCGAGTCCTTTCGATGGGCCGACTCCAAAATAAGCCGCACGCGGTCGGAATGGGGAACGGGCGTCAGCGAAATGACTGGACGCTCGAGCTCAGTGCGGGCAGGCGTCCACCGGGCGCTTCAGCGGAATCACGGGCGTCACCCCGGTGCTGTTGTAGAGGCGTCTGCACGAGTTGGGAGTGACTGGACCCCACTCGAGCACCACGCCGTCGGTCGGTGGCTTGCGCGGTGAATTGCCCACCTTCAATCCGGCGGCGTTCGCCAGCGCCGACAGGCCTTCGTTGTTGTACTGAGGGAGGGTGGCCTGCGCGAAGTTCCACGCGATGTAGCGGATGCCGCGCTTGTGCAGGGCGCGCATCATGCCGAGCAGGTCGCCGCTCCGGTGTGGCGCGTTGTAGGTGTAGCCCTTGTCGCTCAGGATGGTGAGCTGGCGTTCGTGCAGGCCCGAGGCCTTGGGCGCGCCCGGGAGCGTGATCGCCACGCGCCTGCCGAAGCCCGTGCTGATGGCGAATACGTTCGCGAACGCGAAGGCGCACAGGACGGCGGCCGCCACCAGCCGCCAGCGCGGGCGCAGCATCGTCACCCAGCCGGCGCCGAGGATCGCGAGGTAGGGAAGGCCCGGCAGGCTGTAGCGGGGATCGTGCGGCAGCGAGTAAGTGGCCCCAGCCCACGCCACGAGCCCGCCCGCGAGGATCTCGAGCGTGAGCGGGTAGCGCCACGGGCGCTTCACGAGCTGCACCACCGCCACAACCGCGCCGACGGTCGCGAACAGCAGCATCGGCGCGTAGTTCTGGTAGTTCAGCGCCGACCACAAGAACCAGCCCGCGTTCTTCGTGCTGTACCGAGTGGGGTACTGGCTCCCGGGCGAGTTGTCGTTGCCGTTGGCGCTCGCGATGTGGCTTAGCGCGCGCACCTGGCCCCAATGGTGGATGTACCAGGGCAGCGCGATCACGGCCGCGACCGCGACGAACACGAGCAGGCCGCGCCAGTTCCGTCGCCACAGACCCTGCGCGGCGGCTACCACCACCGCTCCCGCTATGAACGCCGGGAAGCTCTCCTTCACGAGGAAGCCAAAGCCCACCGCGAGCCCCGCAAGCGCCGCCGTGCCCACCCGCTCGAAGTGAGCACTCGCGAGCACGAGCCAGACGGACGCGGCCACCATCGCCGTCTCCGGCGCGTCGAGCATGAACTCGTGGAACTGGCTCACGATCATCGGCGTGCCGAGCGCGAACACCACAGCGAGGAAGCCCGCGAGCTCGCTGCGGTAGACGATCTTCGCGGCGCCGTAGCAGCCGGCGGCGAGCAGCGGCACGAAGATCAGGTTCTGCGCCACCACGCCCGGCCAGATGCCCTTGCCGGTGACGAAGGTCACGAGCGCGCCTATCAGGTGGACGAGCGGCGGGTACTGCGTCCAGTCGTTGAACCACGCGAACGGGTGGCCGGCGCTGATCTGATCGCGAAAGAGGAACGAGAACCCCGCGTGCAGGCCCGGGTCGAACTCGGGCACGCGGCTGTCCTGCGTGAGCCAGACGATCGTGACGAGGATGAAGGCGAGCGTGACCGCCGCCGCGGCGCCTGCCGGGGTGATCGCTTCGGTCAGCCGAGACGGAACGCGTAGCCGTTCCCACCGGCCGCCTACTGGGTGCGCCTCGGTGGTGATCGCGGGAGCGTAGCGTCCTCGCGCTTGGGCGCGAGAACGGCCGATTACTTCAGGCTGGTCCAGACGGTCTTCACCTCGAGGTACGCGTCGAGGTTGGCGTGGCCCATCTCGCGGCCGATGCCGGACGCCTTGTAGCCGCCGAACGGCGCCGCGGCGTCCACCATGCCCCAGCCGTTGATGTAGACGGAGCCGGCCTTGAGCTTGCGGGCGAGGTTGTGCGCGTTCGCCACGTCGCGCGTCCAGATCCCGGCTGCGAGCCCGTACTCGGTTTCGTTCGCCCGCCGCGCCACCTCGTCGATGTCGTCGTACGGCATTGCCACCAGTACGGGCCCGAAGATCTCCTCGCGCGCGATCTTCATGTCGTCGGTCACGCCGGTGAACAGCGTGGGGTTGATGAAGTAGCCGCCGTCGCCGTTCCCGCCGCCGTTCCCGCCGGCCACCGCCTCGGCGCCCTGCTCGAGACCCGACTCGATGTACGAGCTCACGCGCTCGTACTGCTCCTTGGACACCACGGGACCGAACTGCGTGCCGCTGTCGAGCCCCGGCCCGACCTTCGCCTTCTTTGCGGCCTCCGCGAGGCCGGACACCACCGTGTCGAACTGGTCCTTCTGCACGAACAGGCGCGAGCCCGCGTTGCACGCCTGGCCGGTGTTGAAGTAGATCCCCTGGAACGAGCCCTTGATCGCCGCCTCGACGTCGGCGTCCGGCAGGATGATGTTCGGGCTCTTGCCACCCAGCTCGAGCGTCACGCGCTTGAGCAGCTCGCCGCAGCGCGCGCCGATCCGGCGGCCCACCTCGGTGGAGCCCGTGAAGGCGATCTTGTCGATCGAGGTGGAGTCCACGAGCGCGGCGCCCGTGTCGCCGTCGCCGGTGAGCACGTTGATCACGCCCTCGGGGAAGCCGGCCTCCTGCGCGAGCTGGCCGAGGCGGATGGCGCTCAGCGGGGTCTGCTCGGCCGGCTTGAGGATGAGCGTGCAGCCGGCGGCCAGAGCGGGCGAGATCTTCCACGAGGCCATCAGCAGCGGGAAGTTCCACGGGATGATCTGCCCGCACACGCCCACCGGCTCCTTGAGCGTGTAGGTGAACATGTTCGGCCAGGAGACCGGGATCGTCTCGCCCTCGATCTTGGTGGGCCAGCCGGCGTAGTAGCGCAGGTGAGCGACCGCCTGCGGGATGTCCACGGCGCCCGCGATCGTCACGGGCTTGCCGTTGTCGAGTGCCTCGAGCTGCGCCAGCTCCTCGCTGTTCTCCTCGATCAGGTCCGCCAGGCGGTTGATCAGCAGCGAGCGGCCGGCCGCCGGCATCTTGCCCCACTTGCCCTCGAGCGCCGCGCGAGCGGCCTGCGCCGCGCGCTCCACGTCCTCGGCCCCGCCCTGGGCCACCTCGCAGATCGCCTCCCCGGTGGAGGGGTCGACGGTCTCGAACGTGCGGCCGTCCGCGGCGTCCACCCAGTCGGCGCCGATCAGGAGCTTGTGCGGCCCGGATTCGACGAACTTGCGCGCGGCGTCTGACAGTGACTCGGTGGCGGTGGTGGACATGCTCGGCGGCCTCCTCTGGTGCGGGCGAAGGTGGCGAGGATAGCCTTCGCGCATGGCCCAGGGCGACGTGTTCGAGCTGAACGACCACGAGAAGGTCACCGTGCGCACAAGCTCCGCCGAGCTGCTCGAGCTGGACGCCGAGTGGCAGCCGGCCAGGCACAAGCCGCTGCCGCACTTCCATCCGTCCCAGGACGAGCACTTCGAGGTGACCGAGGGTGAGCTGAGCGTCAAGCTCGGCAGCGAGAAACGCGTGCTGAGCGCCGGCGACTCGGTTGACGTGCCGCGCGGTGTGGTGCACACGTTCTGGAACGCCGGCACGGGCACCGCCCGCGCGAAATGGCAGGTGCGGCCCGCCCAGCGCACCGAGGAGTTCTTCCGCGCGATCGACAGCCTGCGTAAGCAGGGGCATGGCACGAGCGCCGGCGTCAGCCCGCCGGCCGGGGCGCTGCTCGCTCGCGAGTTCTCGGACGAGTTCAGGCCGGCGCTCTCGCCGGTCGCGCGCTCGCTGTTCCTGCCGGCGCTGGCCGCGGTGGCGCGGCGCCGCGGCTATCGCCTCGACTAGGCGCTCAGGACGATCTTGAGCGCCTTGTGCCCGGCGTAGGTCTCGTACGCCTCCTGGGCGTCGGCGAGCTTCATGTGATGCGTGACGAGCGGCGTGGGGTCGAGGCGGCCGGCCGCCATCAGCGACAGCACCGGATCGAGGTGGCCCATCACGTTCGCGTGCCCGGTGACGAAGTTGAGGTTCTTGATCCACACCACGCCCATATGCACCTCGGTGCGCTCGGCGTGGACGCCCACCACGGACACCGTTCCGGCCTTGCGCGCCAGGCGGCATGCGAGGTCGAGCGCCTGGCCGTTGCCCACGGCCTCCACCGCCACGTCCACGCCGCGGCCGTCGGTGGCCGCCTTCACGGCAGCGCGCGGATCCTCCTCGGTGAGGTGAACGGGCTCGGCACCGAGCTCGCGCGCCTTCTCGAGCCGCTCGGGCACCATGTCGATCGCGATCACGCGCGCCGCTCCCGCCACGCGCGCGGCCATGATCGCGCACAGTCCAACAGGCCCGAGGCC
>DATEPK010000252.1:0-2185 GCA_035273245.1 Thermoleophilaceae bacterium | reverse complement strand
GGCCGGTTCTCTACTGGCAGGTGTGGAACGAGCCGCACCTCACGCTCTACTGGAACCATCCGCACTGGCAGGAGGGGTACGGCGCGCTGCTGCGCGCGGCGCACGCCGCGCTCCGGCAGGCGGACCCGCACGCGCGCGTTGTGCTCGCCGGTCTCACCGGCACGTCGTGGGACGCGCTCCAGTCGCTCTACACGCGCGGGAAGGTGAAGGGCCAGTTCGACGTCGCCGCGCTGCAGACCTACACCGGCAGCGCGCGGCATCTCCTGCTCGCCGTCCACCTCTTCCGGCACGTGCTCGCGCGCCACGGCGCGGCGCGGATGCCGCTGTGGCTCACCGAGATGGGCTGGCCGGCGGCGCAGGGCCGCGTGCGCGTGCCGAGCTATCAGCGCACCATCGCCACCAGCGACAGCGGGATGGCGAAGCGACTGACCGCCGGCTACAACCTGATCGCCCACGAGCGGCGCGCGCGGAACGCCCTGGTGTCGCGCGCGTACTGGTACTCGTGGTCGAGCCCCTACCGGCCGTCGTCTGACCCGGGCACCGGCATCTTCCGCTACTCGGGCCTGTTCCGCTTCGACGGCGGCTCCTTTGTCAGAACACCGGCCTTCACGGCATATGTCCGCAGTGCCCGGGCACATGAGGGCTGCGCCAAGACGGCCACCGCAAGGTGCCGCTGAGGCGCCTGTATGTTCTCCATGCCGTTCAACCGAGGAGGAGAAGACTCGATGGGCAGAACCGTCCCACTCGCGCTCGCGGCAGCCGGCGTGCTCGCGCTCGCCGCGCCCAGCGCCTTTGCCGCCCGCGGCTTCCACTACGGCGTAACCGCCGCTGAGGTCACATCGAAGTCCGCAGTGGTCTGGGCCCGGCCCGACAAGGCGGGCAGGTACACCGCGCAGGTGGCCACCAACAAACGCTTCACGAGCGGCGTGAAGTCGCGCAAGGTCACCGCGACGAGCCGCAGCGACCTGACGGTGCAGACGCGCTTCCGCGGCCTCAAGTCGAACAAGGTCTACTACTACCGCTTCAAGGCGGGCAAGAAGGTGAGCGACGTGGGCCGCTTCCACACCGCGCCCGCGCCCAACGCGAACGCGACCGTGAGATTCGCCTGGTCCGGCGACGAGGACGCGCAGCCCGCCGTGGGCTCGAAGAAGCCGTTCTGGGGTCCGATGAAGGCGTTCGGCACGATGGCGAGGCAGCGCCACAACCTGTTCTCGATCAACCTCGGCGACACGATCTACTCGGACAGCGAGGTGGCGAACCAGGGCGCACTCGCGTCAACGCTCAGCCAGAAGCGGGCGAAGTACAAGATGAACCTCGCGCAGAAGAACTACCAGCGCATCCGCGAGGCGAGCGGTATGTACAACGAGTGGGACGACCACGAGTTCGTGAACGACTTCACGAAGTCGGAGAACGGCAACGCGATCTACAAGGTGGGCTCGAAGGCGTTCCGCGAATACATGCCCGTCACCTACCACTCCGCGACGGGGCTCTATCGCAGCTTCCGCTGGGGCAAGAACGTGGAGCTGTTCTTCCTCGACGAGCGCTCGTTCCGCAGCGCCAAGGCGTCGGCCAACCACGTGTGCGACAACCCGCTCACGCATCAGCCGGACAATGCGCCGACGGCCCCGCAGAGCACCCGCTCGGCGTTCGCTGTGCTCGATCCCGAGTTCAGCCAGCCGGTGTCCCCGGCTTGCCTCGCTGCGATCAACGATCCGAACCGCACCTTCCTGGGACGCTCCCAGCTCGCGCTGCTCGAGCGCGCGCTCCAGCACTCGAGCGCAACGTGGAAGGTGCTCGTGAACGAGGTGCCGATCCAGCAGTTCTACGCGCTGCCGTATGACCGCTGGGAGGGCTACGCCGCCGAGCGGACGAAGTTGCTCACGTTCCTCTCGCGGAAGGTGAAGAACAGCGTGTTCCTCACAACCGATGTGCACGCCAACCTCGTGAACGACGCGCGCTTCCAGACCCTCGAGCCGGGCGGCCCCAAGAACAGCGGGATCACCGAGTTCACAACGGGCCCGGTGGCCACCCGCACGTTCACCGGGGAGATCGACAACACACTCGGCAAGCCCGGGTCCGGACAGCTCGTCACGCAGCTGTTCTTCCACCCGCAGCCGCCGAGTGGGGTGGGCATGCAGTGCGCGAACACGAACATCAACAGCTTCGGCGAAGTGACCGCCAATGC
>DATEPK010000251.1:0-3443 GCA_035273245.1 Thermoleophilaceae bacterium | reverse complement strand
GTGGCTCACGTTGCTCGGCGCGCTGCTCTTCGGCACCCTCGCCGTGCTCGCACCGCTGCGGCTCGACCATCTCGGCGCGAGCGAGGTGGCGATCGGGGCCGCGTTCCTGCTCGCGGCCGCGATCGCGGCGACGAGCAGCCCGTTCGTCGGCCGGATCTCAGATCAGCGCGGCTGGCGCGGCCCGGTGCTCTTCGGCCTCGCCGCCTCCGCCGTCTGGGTCCTGCTCCTGCCGCTCCCTAAGAGCCCCGCGCTGCTGTTCGTATTCGTGGTGCTGGCGGATCCCTTCTTCGGCGTCTCCTATCCGCCCGCGGGCGCGATGATCTCCCACGGCGCGGAGACAGTCGGCCTCGATCAGGGCTACGGGTTCGCGCTCTTCAACCTGGCGTGGGCGGGCGGGCAGGTGATCGGCGACGCGGGCAGTGCCGGGCTCGCACAGGCAACGTCCGACGCGGTGCCGTACGCGCTGCTTGCGGTCATCTGCATAGGCACGCTCGTGGCGGTGAACCGCGTTGGGCCGCGGGCCCAGGCTGCGTCTCAGCTCAGCTGAACTCGGGCGGCGTGGGCGCGAATAGCGGACTGCGCAGCTCGCCGCGCAGAGCGGCGGCGCTGCGCGGGTAGTGCGCGAGAGCGAGGGGGCTCTGGGAGGGGTGGCTGCCCTGGTTGTACATCACCATGCGAACGCGCTTGTGCGACCTGATCCAGCCGAACAGGCCGCGCACGAAGCCCGGGTTGTCCGAGCCCCACATGGCCCACTCGCCGAACACGAACGGCTTGTGGCGGAACTCGTTGTAGAAGGCATTCAGCCCGCGGTAGTTCGGGAACTTCGAGTAGAAGTCGGTGCCCACCCAGTCCACGTACTTGCCCCCGGGCCAGTAAGCGGCGGCGGAGTTGCCGGAAACGTTCGGGTCGCCCCACACCTCGGGCACCCACAGGAACGCCACCTTGGGCTTCGGGAGGACGCCGCTCGCCCCGCGGACGGACGGCATGTGGAGAGCATGGAGCTTGGCGTTGATCTCGTCGACCGGGCCGCCGCGCATGATCAGGACGATGCGGCGCCAGGCCTGCTTGAAGTTCTGTGTGGAGTGCGCGCCGCCCTTGTAGCCGCCCGGACCGTAGGCGCTGTAGGCGTTCCACGAGCCGTTCATCTCCGCCATCAGGCGCACGTAGATCACCTGGCCGCTCTGGCCGAAGGTGCGGGTGAGCGAGACGATCGGGGCGTCGCCGTGGCCCGTCGCGATCGCGCGCGGCGTGATCTCGTGGCCGTTGCCCTTGAGCGTGGTGATGTGCACCATCGCGCGGGCATGCTCGGCGCGCGCGAGGCGCAGCCAGCGCGTGGCCGTGTAGCCCCAGCTCACGAACGTCTGGACCACCGGCGCGTGCTTGCCTGTACGGCTGTCGAACGCGGGCACGACGCCTGGCTCGGTGATGCTGCCGGACACGCCGGCGAACACCTTCCCGGCGGGCGGGAGGTAGGGGTAGGCGTGTGCGCTCGCGGCTGGAACGGCGGCGAAGGCGAGCAGGGCGGCGACTGCGAGGCGACGGAAAGCCATCGATCATGTGTTCGGCTCGCCTGCCCAGGGGCTTTAGCCCACCGCTTGGAATGTCCCCAGGGTGGGTACAGAACGGCCTGTCATGCCTTCCAGCGGCTTCTTGCGAGCGGCGCTGGGAGCGTTCCTCGTAGGGGTGAGTCTCGTTGCCGCGGCCTGCGGCAGCTCGTCAAGCAGTAGCGGCGGCGGCGGCGGGAACGACAAGCTCGAGATAGCGCTCCAGGACGACGCCGTGTTCCTGCAGCGCGCCTACTACGACAGGGAGCGCGCCCTCGGCCAGGCCCAGCAGATGGGGGTCACGCGCCTGCGCGTGCTCGTCCTCTGGGCCCGAGTGCCAGGCGCACAGCCCGACGCGAAGAAGCCGCCCTCGAACCCGCAATACGACTGGACGGCGTACGACAGCCTGATCGACGACGCCGCGAAGCACGGCATCCGCCTCCAGCTCGACCTGTCCGGCCCGGCGCCAGCATGGGCGGCCGGCGACCACAAGCAGGGCATCGTGAAGCCGGACGGCAAGCTGTTCGGCGATTTCGCGGCGGCAGCCGCGCGGCACTTCAAGGGCCGCGTTGACCGCTACAGCATCTGGAACGAGCCGAACTACGTGGGCTGGTTGGCACCGCAGGGCAGCGAGCCGAGCCTCTACCGCGCGCTCTACTCGAACGCGTACAACGCGATCAAGAAGGTGGACCCGAGCGCGCAGGTGCTGATCGGCGAGACCGCGCCCTACGCGGAGGCCGGCCGCGCGACCGCGCCGTTGAAGTTCCTCCGCGCCGTGGCCTGCCGCAGCGAGATCTACGCGCCCGTGAAGAAGTGCGCGCCGCTGCACGCGGACGGCTACGCGCATCATCCGTACGAGTTCGCCAAGCCGCCGCAGGCGCCGTACCCGGGCGCGGACAACGTGACGATCGGCAGCCTGCCGCGGCTCACGCGGGCGCTCGACCGCCTCGCCCAGGTGAAGGCGCTCACCACGCCGGACGGCAAGCCGCTCGACGTCTATCTCACCGAGTTCGGCTATTTCGCGACCGGGCCGGTGGCGGTGCCACCCGCCAAGCGGGCCGCCTACCTGAAGACGGCGTTCCAGATCGCCCAGCGCAACCCGCGCGTGCGGCAGATGCTCCAGTACATCCTCGTCTCGCCGCCGCCCGGCGTGCGATTCAACACAAGCCTGATCGGCCAGGACGGCAAGCCCACGCTCGTCTTCAACACACTCTCACGTTGGATTCATACGGCCGCCAAAAGCGGGCGCGTGGAGCCAAATTCAGGGCCAATCAAGCTTCCCCCGACACCCGGCACCTAGTCCTCCCGCCGCTAACATCGTGAGCGATGGCCTCTAGACGCCAGATCTGGGTCGGCGGCGTGCCGATCGGCGGTGGCGCGCCCGTGGCGGTCCAGTCGATGACGAAGACCGAGACCGCCGACTACGACGCCACCATCAAGCAGATCCGCGCGATCGCGGATGCGGGCGGGGACCTCGTGCGCTGCGCGGTGCCACGGGAGAAGGACGTGGAGGTGCTCAAGCGCATCGTGGTGGACTCGCCGATCCCGGTGATCGCGGACATCCACTTCAACTACACGCTCGCCCTCAAGGCGATCGACGCCGGGGCGCACTGCATCCGTCTCAACCCGGGCAACATCGGCGGCCCGGACAAGGTGGCGCAGGTGGCCGAGAAGGCGAAGGCCGCGGGCGTGCCCATGCGCATCGGCGTGAACTCGGGCTCGCTTCCCAAGCACCTGCATGAGCTCGAGCGCGAGAACTCCGTCGAGGCGCTCGTTCAGGCCGCCGTGGAGTTCGTGGAGCTGATGGAGCGGCTCGACTTCGAGAACTTCAAGGTGTCGATCAAGTCCACGAGCGTGCCGAACACGATCGCGTCGAACCGGCTGCTTTCCGAGAAGATC
>DATEPK010000250.1:0-2451 GCA_035273245.1 Thermoleophilaceae bacterium | reverse complement strand
GTCACGTAGTTCGTGGTGAAGCCGTACTTGAAGCAGTGCGCCCCGCCGGCGTTCTCGGCCACGTTGCCGCCGATCGAGCAGACGATCTGCGAGGACGGGTCGGGCGGGTAGAAGTGAGTGGGCCCCGCCGCCTTCGACACGTCGAGGTTCGTCACCCCGGGCTCCACCACCATGCGCTGGTTCGGCAGGTCCACCTCGAGCACGCGGTTCATCCGGTTCACCGAGATCACCACGCCCTCCTCCACCGGCAGCGCACCACCGGAGAGCCCGGTGCCAGAGCCGCGCGCCACCCACGGCACCTCGGCCTCGTGGCAGGCGCGCAGCACGGCCTGTACCTCCTCCGCCGAGCCGGGAAGCACCACGGCGCGCGGCGTCACGCGGTAGCGCAGCAGCCCGTCCGACTCGTACGTGCGGAGCTGGTCCGCGTGGGTGACTACGTTGTCCTCACCGCAGGCCTCGCGCAGCTTCTGGATCAGGTCATGCGCCATGCCTGCGTCATTTTGCCTGGCGCCCGGTCAGGGCACCATCCCGGACAGCGCGCCGGATTGCAGCAGCACAAGGCAGGCGAGGAGTAACACGAGCACGAGGCTCCACCCGATCACCCTGCGGAACAGCTCGCCCTCCTGGCCCGCCATGCCCACCGCGGCGGCGCCAATCGCCAAATTCTGCGGCGAGACCATCTTCGCCAGCACGCCGCCGGAGCTGTTGGACGCCGCCATCAGAACGGGGTTCAGCCCCGCATGCTTCGCGGCAGTGACCTGCAGCACTCCGAACAGCGAGTTGGACGACGTGTCCGAGCCGGTGACCGCGGTGCCCAGCCAGCCGAGCAGCGGTGACAGGAAGGCGAAGAAGCCGCCGGCGCCGGCCGCCCACGTGCCGAGCGTGATCGTCTCGCCCGACAGGTTCATCACGTAGGCGAGCGCAAGCACGGCCATCACGGTGACGATCGCGGTCTTGAGCTGTACGAGGGTGTCCACGTAAGCCCTGAGCGCACGCACCGGTCCCATCTTGAGCACGGGCATGGTGATGAGCCCCGAGATCAGAAGCAGCGTGCCGGCGGCGTCGAGCCAGTTGAACTTGAAGGTCGCGGACGTGGGTGCCTCGCCCTTGCTGTTCACCACGTGCAGGCCGGGCCAGTTGAACTCCTTCGTCACGCTGTCGAGAGCGGTCTTCACGCTGTTTATCTGGGCGATGGCGAAGACCGCGATGATGATCAGGTAGGGCGCGTACGCACGCAGCACCTCGCCAGGGGGTGCTCCTCCCGTGCGCTCACGGCGTGCCACGTCGCGCTCGAGCGCGGGCGAGTGCACCGACGCGCCGGCAATCGCCGGGCGCGGGCCGGAGAAGCGGCCAGGCTCGGGCTGGCCCGGCTGCCACACGCGCATCAGCGCAACGATCGCGGCCGCCGAGGCCAGCGAGGCGATGATGTCGGTGAGCTCCACCGAGATGTAGTTGGAGGTGACGAACTGGAAGACCGCGAACGTCACGCCACCCACCAGTGCCGCGGGCCAGGCTTGCCGAAGGCCGCGTCGCCCATCCACCACGCCGACCAGGATGAACGGCACGATCAGCGCGAGGAACGGCGTCTGGCGCCCCACCATCGAGCCGAGGTCGGCCTTCGAAAGCCCGGTGATCTGGCTCAGGGTGATGATCGGGATGGCGATCGCCCCGAAGGCGACGGGGGCGGTGTTCGCGAGCAGCGCGACGGACGCCGCCTTGACCGGCTTGAAGCCGAGCGCGATCAACATCACCGAGCAGATGGCCACGGGCGTTCCAAAGCCGGCGAGTGCCTCGAGCAGCGCGCCGAACGAGAACGCGATGATCACCGCCTGCACGCGCTCGTCGGAGCTGACGGCGCTGAACGATTGACGCAGCACGGCGAAGTGCCCGCTCTCGCGGGTCATGTTGTAGATCCAGATCGCGTTGATCACGATCCACATGATTGGGAAGAAGCCGAACACGGCCCCCTCGGCGCCGGAGTTCATCGCCTGGCCAAACGGCATCGAGTAGACGGCGATCGCGACGATGATCGAGACCGCCAGAGATGCGAGCGCCGCCCACCACGCCTTCACCCTGAAGCCACCCAAGAGCACGAACAGCGTTATCAGCGGCAGCGCAGCGAATAGCGACGACCACCCCAGCGAGTTCGCAACCGGATCGAGCACCTGCTTGTACATCCGAGATCTCCTCCCCTTCGCTGCTCGGGGAATTCCCGAGGCGACAGGTGCGGAAACGCACTAGAGCGTCAGCGAATGATCCGGAAGTGGGCGCGGACGGTATTGCCCTTGCGCCCGCCGGTCGTGACCGGAGTCGCAACCAGGAGATACCTGCCTGCGCGGAGGCGGCGGCCACGCATCCGCCCCAGGTAGCGGAAGTGGTTGCGTCCCTTGTGGCCGCGCTTGACAAACGAGCCGCGAACGAACACGTAGTGCTTGCAGTGGCGCGCGGAGG
>DATEPK010000249.1:0-6456 GCA_035273245.1 Thermoleophilaceae bacterium | reverse complement strand
TTCCCGTCCGGGGCCGCTGACGCGCGGTTGTACATGATGCGGACGTTCTTCGGCCAGGACCAGGCCCATTCGGGCGCGACCCAGTTCTGCTCTGTGTGCGGCTTCTTGCGGGCGGTCTGGTTCACGCCGTCCTTGTAGATGCCGGTGTGGAGCCAGGAGCCGCATGAGGTGGAGCCGTCGTCCTTCAGCGCCTCGTACTGCGGGATGAATTCGCCGGTCTCGAGGTTGCGCCCGTTGATCTCCTGGAGCACCGACTCCGCGTCAGGCTCCTGATGGATGCCGACCGTCGGGTAGTCCCAGGTGAGGTCGAGGATCGGGCGGTCGCGCTCGTCGTCAGACTCCGCGAGCTTCGCCCGGATCTTCTTCCCCAGCTCGTGGAAGAAGTGGAGCTCCGAGCGGCACTCCTCCGGCGGCTCGACCGCCTTGTGGTGCCACTGCAGGAGGCGCTGCGTGTTCGTGAAGGTGCCGTCCTTCTCGGTGTGCGCAGCGGCCGGCATGAAGAACACCTCGGTGCCTATCTCCTCGGGCACGAGCTCGCCGGTCTCGACCTCCTCGGAGTCGCGCCAGAAGGTCGCGGTCTCGATCATGTTCGTGTCGCGCACAACGAGCCAGTCGAGCTTCGCCATCGCGAGCCGCTGGAGCTTCCCGTTCGCGGAGCCCACCGCCGGGTTCTCGCCGACGACGAAGAAGCCCTTCATCTCGCCGTCGAGCATCCTCAGCATCGTGGCGTAGTTCGAGTGGTCGCCGTCGATCTTCGGGACGTAGTTGAAGCAGAAGTCGTTCTCCTCAGTGGCGGCGCTGCCCCACCACGCCTTCAGCAGGCTCACCGTGTACGCCTTGAGGCTGCCCCACGCGCCGGTGCTCGGGCCGTTCAGCTCCACGAACTTGTCGAGCGTGGCCTCCGGCTGCGGGTGCGGCATCGGGATGTAGCTCGGCAGGATGTTGAACAGCGTGGGGATGTCGGTCGAGCCCTGGATGTTCGCGTGGCCGCGAAGGGCGAGGATGCCGCCGCCAGGCCGGCCCATGTTGCCGAGCAGGAGCTGGATGATCGCCGCGGTGCGGATGTACTGGACGCCCACCGTGTGCTGCGTCCAGCCCACCGAGTAGACGAAAGCGGACGTGCGCTCCGGCCCCGAGTTTTCGCAGAGCGCCTCGGCCACCTTCAGGAACGTCTCCCGCGGCACGCCGCACACCTGCTCAACCACCTCGGGCGTGTAGCGGCGGAAGTGGCGCTTGAGGATCTGGAAGACGCACATCGGATCCTCGAGGTTCGGATCTTCGTGCGGGAGCTCTCCGCGGTTCAGCTCAATGCCGTGCGCGCCGTGCGCCTGCTCGCCGGATACCGCGGCGTCCTGCTCCTCCTTGCCGCCGGCGGCCTCCTCCTCGGTGCCGGCGTAGCCCCACGACTGGATGTCATAGACACCGTCCTCCTCCACCCAGCCTGAGAAGAAGCCGTCGAGGTCCTCGGTGTCGCGGAACTCGTCCTTGATGATCGCCCGCGCGTTCGTGTACTCGCGTACGTACTCGCGGAACTCGCGCCCGTTCTCGAGGATGTAGTTGATCACCCCGCCCAGGAAGGCGATGTCCGATCCGGCGCGGAGCGGCACGTGCATGTCCGCGATCGCGCTCGTCCGGGTGAAGCGCGGGTCGATGTGGATCACCTTCGCCCCCCGCTCCTTCGCCTCCACCACCCACTGGAAGCCGACCGGGTGGCACTCGGCCATGTTGGACCCCATGATCACGATGCAGTCCGAGTTCTGGAGGTCCTGCTGGAAGGTGGTCGCGCCGCCTCTACCGAACGAGGCCCCCAGACCGGGGACCGTGGCGCTGTGTCATATGCGCGCCTGGTTCTCGATCTGGATCGCGCCCATCGCCGTGAAGAGCTTCTTGATGAGGTAGTTCTCCTCGGTGTCGAGCGTCGCGCCGCCGAGGAAGGCGATGCCGCGGGTGCGGTTGAGCGGACGGCCCTGGTCGTCCTCCGCCTCCCAGGTGTCCTTGCGCGCGGCGATCACGCGGTCGGCGATCATGTCGGTGGCGGTGTCGAGGTCGAGGTGCTCCCAGTGCGTGGAGTGCGGGCGGCGGTACTGCACCTTCATCTCGCGGAGCGGGCTGTTCACGTAGCTCTCGCTCGCCGCGCCCTTCGGGCATAGGCGGCCGCGCGACACCGGGCTGTCGGGGTCACCCTCGATCTGGATGACCTTCTCGTCCTTCACGTAGACCTTCTGGCCGCAACCGACGGCGCAGTACGGGCAGATCGACTGGACGACCTTGTCGGCGGTCTCAGTGCGAGCGGTGAGGCGCGAGGAACGGCGCGACTGTGCCGAGCGGCCCAGTCCGAGCGGATCCCGGAGCTGCCTCAGCAGCGGTGGGACGTGATCCGAGATCTTGCCGTTCTCCATTTTGTGCCCCTCTCCTACCCCACAGCCTCACGAGCTTAACGAAGCTGTTCGCAAGCGGACCCGCGGCCCGCCGGGCGTCCCCATTGCCCTGTTTGGCAGCCCCGCCGATTCGTCAAAAAATTTGACCCGGGGACAACTTTTTTGACGGGGGGTCAAATTCGTTGACAACGAAGTTGATCCCCGAGCAATTTTGTTGCCGGGGGCGCAAATTCGTTGCCGAATCGGCAGGGCAACGCGACGAGGTGCCCGCGTTCGGCGCCTACCGACTTAGACAAACGAATTGACGGGGGGTCAATCCGTTTGACGGGGAGTCAATTGCGTTGACAACCCATTTGACCTGTGGTCAATCGCGTTGCCCCCGGCGCAACTTTTGTTCCTGATTCGGTAGCGCGCGCAGCGAGGGACCTGGCGTCAGGGCCCGGCCTGGTACCCACGTCACCGGCTGGCGAGGCAAGGGGCCTCCCGATTCCCCACGGGCCGTGTTACGTTCGGAACGGCCGCCTTCCGGACTCGCTAGGAGAGAAATGAACATCAAGCGCGCCCTGCTGGCCCTGGGCATCGCGGCACTAATGGCGTTCGCGCTGAGCGGATGCTTCGTGATCACTGCCGACTCGCCCTCGCAGCAGAACATCATCGGAGACGTGGTGGTGCACACGGAGGCATGCGTGAGCGATTCCACGTCGGGATCCCCCTGTGGAAACCTCGGCAATTCGGGCTTCGCCTTCGGCGGCGAGGACGGCCAGTTCCTCCTCGCCTATCGAGTGCCCAACGGCTATGGCGCGCCGGCCCAGGTCACGTCGACGTCGGGCACCCCGGCGCTTACGATGGACGCCAGTCCGTCGTACGTGCAGCAGCTCACCTCGCTCGCACCGCCGCCGGCGGGAGACCGCTGGGTCGGCTACATCTCGCAGGCGGTCACGGCGCCCGCCGCAGACGGGCAGTACGTATTCGACACGCACTTCACCCGCCCGCCGGCAGAGAACGGCGTGCCCTCGAGCCTGCCCTTCCAGTACCTCACCGTAGTCGGGGGACGCGATGTGGACAGCACGCTTCTTGCAACGCGCGACGTGGCCTGCGGGCCGGACTTCACCAGCCTGATCACCAGGTTCGAGGAGGAGACGTCCCCAGACGGCGGCACGGCGTGCGTCGATTCGCCGTCCCTCGCAAGCAGCGCCACCCAGCTCCCGGCCGACACGGAGCTTCCCACGCGCGACCTCGGCATCTCACCGGGGGCCGCCGTGGCCAACCGCGGCAGCACGGTGAACGTGCCGTTCTCGCTGAACTTCGTCGGTCCTGCCGATCCGAGCGCGGTGTTCACGCTCGCGTCGGGCGTGAACGGCCTGGCGGGCGCGACGGCGGTGCCCGCGGCGCCCACGTTCGTCCCGCCGGCCCAGAGCAACACGCCCACGAGTGCGCTGGTGAAGGTGCCTGCCAATGCGGCTCCCGGCACCTACGCGGTGCCGTTCAGCGCCACGCTCTCGAACGGGGAGACGCGCAGCGCGGTCGGCACGCTCACCGTGCTCAAGGACACCACCGGCCCGAACGTCACGATCTCGCTGGCAAAGGTCCGGCTCGCCAAGGGGGCGAAGAAGGGCTTCCGGGTGACGGTCGGCTGCAGCGAGGACTGCTCGGTCCTCGCCAGCCTCACGGCCACGCCCAAGGCGCTCAAGGCGGCGAAGGTCGTGAAGCTCGGCAGCGCGAAGGCCACGGTCGCCGCCGGGGGCAAGAAGACGCTGCTCGTGAAGCTGAACCGCACCGGCAAGCGCAAGCTCGCGGCGCTCGTCAGGCACCACAAGCGCCTGCGCGGGAAGCTGACGGTGGTCGCCACGGACACCGTCGGCAACCCCACCACCGCGTCGAAGACAGTCGTCCTCAAGTAGGGAAGTGGACGGACGCCCCGGCCGCCGCGCGGCCGGGGCGCCACGTTTTCTACGCGGCCTTCTCGTAGGTCGGCTCGGCGGCCACGGGCTCAGGCTCGCTCTCGACCGCCTCGGGAGCCGGCCGCAGAACCGTGCTCGCCAGCACGATGGCCGCCGTCACGAGCGCCGCGCCGATCACGAACGCCAGGTGGAACCCGCTCGTGAGCGCGGAGGCGAACGAATGCCCGTCCGCGCGGAGGCTCGCGGTGTGGGTGGTCGAGAAGGTCGCCAGGACAGCCAGGCCGAGTGCGCCGCCCACCTGCTGGCTGGTGTTCACGAGGCCGGAGGCCAGACCTGAGTCGCTACCCGTCGCGCCGGACATGGCCAGCGTCATCAGCGACGGGAACGAGATTCCGGCCCCGACGCCGAGCAGCACCATCACCGGCAGAACCTCGGTCACATAGTTCGCATTCACAGGCGCGCGGGCGAACAGCAGCAGTCCACCCACGATGAGCGCCAGCCCGGGCAGCAGCGTGGCCTGGGCGCCGAAGCGCGTGTTCAGGCGCGCGGACGCGCCCAGCGACATCACGGCGATCAGCACGGCAACCGGCAGGAACGCGAGCCCGACCTCGATCGCGTCATAACCCAGCACGCGCTGCAGGTAGAGCGCGCCGAGGAAGAACATCCCGAACATCCCGGCGACCATCAGCGCCTGCACGGCATTCGCCGCGGAGACCAGGCGCGAGCGGAAGATGCGCAGTGGCATGAGCGGCTGGCGCGCGGTGTGCTCTCGCCCCACGAATCCGGCGAGCAGCGTGAGCGCGCCCGCACCGAAGCCGAGGGTGTGCGCGGAGCCCCAGCCGTAGTCGCTCGCCTTCACGATCGTGTAGACGAGAAGCATCAGGGCGCCTGTGATGAGCACCGCACCGGCCACGTCCGCGCCCTCCTTGAGACCGATGCCCTCGTCGCGGACGATCAGCCTGAGAGCCAGCACGGCGGTGGCGATGCCGATGGGCACGTTCACGAAGAAGATCCAGTGCCAGTTGATCGCCTGCGTGAGTCCACCGCCCGCCAGCAGGCCGATGGAGCCGCCCGCGGCAGCCACGAAGCTGTAGACCCCGATGGCCCGCGCCTGCTCGCCCGGCTCGGGGAACATGGTCACGATCATTCCGAGGATCACGGCGGCGGTCATCGCGCCGCCGATGCCCTGGACGAAGCGCGCGCCCACGAGCAGACCCTGGCTGTCCGCGAGCCCGCACACGAGGGAGGCCGCGGTGAACAGGGTGAGTCCCATCAGGAAGATGCGCCTGCGGCCGAGGAGGTCGCCGAGCCGTCCGGCGAGCAGCAGCAGGCCTCCGAAGGAGATCAGGTAGGCGTTCACGACCCAGGCGAGACTCGACTGGGAGAAGCCGAGGTCGCTCTGGATCGAGGGCAGCGCGACGTTCACGATCGTGGCGTCGAGGATGATCATCAGCACCCCGACGCAGAGCACCATGAGCGCGATCCAGCGGTTCGTTTCCTTCTGCGGAGTCTGTCTTGCGAGCTCGATCACGGTGGGTCCTTTGGGGCCGGGGGAGGACACCACCGATCTTGGGCTAAGGCGCGCGCTGCGACATCGGGAATAAGGAGCGTCTTTCGGGCTCCGACCCCTTAGTCCGTAAGGGGACCCCTTACGAGAGGCTCGGCGCGGGATTCGGCTCGAGCGCCAGCTCGAGCACCTCGCCCACCGTCATCACCGGGTGGAACCTCAGCTGCTGCCGAACCTCGTCCGGCACGTCGTCGAGGTCAGCGCGATTGCGCTCCGGCAGGATCACGTCGGTGAGCCCCGCCGCGTGTGCGGCCAGCACCTTCTGCTTGAGGCCGCCGATCGGCAGCACCCGACCCTGGAGCGTGACCTCGCCGGTCATGCCCACCGTGTGCCTCACCGGCCGCCCGCTGAGAAGCGACGCGAGCGCGGTGACCATCGTCACGCCCGCACTCGGGCCATCCTTCGGGATCGCGCCCGCGGGCACGTGCACGTGGAAGCGCTTGTCGTCGAGCTCATCCGGATCGATGCCGAACTCCGCCGCGTGCGCGCGCACCCACGTGAGCGCGATCTGCGCGGACTCCTTCATCACGTCGCCGAGCTGGCCGGTGAGCGTGAGGCCGGACTCGCGGCCCGGCATCGCGCTCGCCTCCACGAACAGCACCTCGCCGCC
>DATEPK010000248.1:0-3616 GCA_035273245.1 Thermoleophilaceae bacterium | reverse complement strand
CTGGACTACGTGGACCTGTCGATCTTCAAGGTCGACATGGGCGCGGCCAACCTCGTGAGCCCCGCCGCCGCTCGCCGCTACCAGGCGGTGCCCGTTGCCTATCTCGACGAGCGCACGATCCTGCTCGCGATGGCGGACCCGACGAACATCCTCGCCGTCGACGACGTCGCGATGATGACCGGCCTCGAAGTGAACCGCGCGGTTACCTCGCCCGAGGACATCGACAGCCTGCTGGCGCAGCTCGGCCGCATCGACGAGGCGATCAAGGACGAGGCGGAAGACGAGCCCACCGAGCTCGAGGTGCCCGACCTCCGCGAGTCCGCGGACGACGCACCGGTGATCAAGCTCGTGCACTCGATCATCGCCGACGCGGTGCAGCGCGGTGCTTCCGACATCCACTTCGACCCAGCCGAGCGCGAGACGCGCGTGCGCTTCCGCGTCGACGGCGTGGTGTCCGACTCCACCACCGTGCCGCGGCGGATGGTCCCCGGCGTGGTGTCGCGCATCAAGATCATGTCCGAGCTGGACATCTCGGAGAGCCGGCGCCCGCAGGACGGCCGCATGGGGCTGAAGGTCGACGGCCGGCAGGTGGACATTCGCGTGCTCACGATGCCGACCGTGAACGGCGAGTCCGTTGTGATGCGCATCCTCGACAAGGAGAGCGTCGTGATGGACCTCGACGCGCTCGGCATGGCGGACGACGAGCGCGCGCGCTTCGGCAAGGCGATCGGCCGAAGCTACGGCGCGGTGCTCGTTACCGGGCCGACGGGCTCCGGCAAGACGACCACGCTTTACGCGGCGCTGAAGTCGCTGAACACGCCCGACAAGACGCTGATCACGATCGAGGATCCCGTCGAGTACCAGCTGGACGGCGTCAAGCAGGTGCAGGTGAACACGAAGGTCGACCTCACGTTCGCCACCGGCCTGCGTTCCATGCTCCGTGCGGACCCGAACATCATCATGGTCGGCGAGATCCGCGACCGCGACACCGCGCAGATCGCGGTGGAGGCCGCGCTCACGGGCCACCTCGTGCTGTCGACCCTGCACACCAACGACGCTCCCACCGCGATCACGCGTCTCGTTGAGATGGGAATCGAGCCCTTCCTCGTGGCGTCGTCGATCGAGTGCGTGGTGGCGCAGCGCCTGGCGCGCAAGCTGTGCAGCGCCTGCCGTGCAGAGACGAAGATCTCCAAGGCCACCCTCGCCGAGAACGGGTTCAGCGTGAGCGCCGCCATCTCGGCGTACGAAGCTGTGGGCTGCCGTCGCTGCGGCGGAAGCGGCTACAAGGGCCGCACCGGCCTTTACGAAACGATGCCGATCAGCGACGAGATCCGCTCGCTCGTCCTCCAGCGCGCCTCAGCGAACGAGGTGGCGGAGATGGCGGCGTCGCAGGGCATGCGCCGCCTCCGCGACGACGGTCTCGAGAAGGTCAAGCAGGGCCTCACCACGGTGGAAGAGGTCGTACGCGTGACCGGTTCGAACTAGCTGCGCTACGCAGCCTCGATTCCGGCCGCTCGGAGACCGTCGAGCCGCTCGTCAAAGCCATCCTGCCTGATGAGCTTTCCGTCCCTCACCGTGAACACATAGATCCACTCGCGGTCGACCTCGATCCCGCTCCGTCGCCCTCGGAGTCGAAGACGGGCTCTCATGAAGACCTTGTCCCCCGACTCGAGGAACTCCTGGGGTAGCCACTCAACCTCCGACCAGTGAGCAGAGAAACGCTCGAGGTATCGCCCAACCGCATCAATGCCGGTCGCGGTCACCGCGCCGGGCAGGGCCTTCGCCTCGACAAGCTCCATCGAGGAGTCGCACAGCGCGAGAGCGGCGTCGGCGTCGCCATCGTTGCACGCAGCCACCCACGCCTTGACCACATCCAGGCTGTCTGGCACCCGCCGACCATACCCGCAGCGGGCCTCGTCGGTAGCCTCGGCCGCGTGTTCGACCACATCGGTGTCGCCGTCTCGGACCTCGGGGCCTCCGAGCGCTTTTACCGCACTGTGCTCAGCGTGCTGGACGCCGAGCCGAGCTATGCGGGCGC
The DNA here is from genome assembly GCA_035273245.1 of Thermoleophilaceae bacterium. Classification (GTDB taxonomy): domain Bacteria; phylum Actinomycetota; class Thermoleophilia; order Solirubrobacterales; family Thermoleophilaceae; genus JAICJR01. The sequence goes on along the minus strand of DATEPK010000248.1, from coordinate 1,578 downwards.
CGACATGGTCGGGTGGGACGACTGGTGGATCGGGCCGACGGACGGCGAGCACCCGGTCACCCGCGGTCTCCACGTCGGCTTTCGCGCGCCCGACCGCGCGCACGTGGACGCGTTCTGGCAGGCGGGCGTCGACGCGGGCTACCGCGACGATGGGCCGCCCGGCCCGCGCACCGAGTACGGCCCGGACTACTACGGCGGCTTTCTGCTCGATCCCGATGGCAACAGCGTCGAGGCGGTCCACACCGACCGCGAGGACGCCGTGCCCGCCGGCCGCGTCGACCACCTGTGGATCCGCGTCCGCGAGCTGCAGGCTTCCCGGCGCTTCTACGCGACGATCGCCCCGCACGCCGGCTTCCGCCTGACGAAAGACGAGCCCGGTCGCGTGCAGCTGTCCGGCCCGGACTACACGTTCTCGCTCGTCCGGGACGAGCGGCCGCTCACGGAGCACGTGCACCTCGCGTTCCCCGCGCGCGATGACGTGACGGTGCGCGCATTCCACGCCGCCGCCATCGCGGCCGGCTACGAAGACAACGGCGGGCCCGGCGAGCGCGCTGTTTACCACCCTGGTTACTACGGCGCGTTCGTGCTCGACCCGGACGGGAACAACGTCGAGGTCGTGAACCACAACCGGGGCTGAGCCGTGGCTACCCCTCCTGATCCGTCGGGCGGATCAGCACTTCGTTGATCGCCACACGCCGGGGGCGGGTGACGATGTACTCGATCGCCTCGGCGATGTCGGCGGCCTCCAGCTTCTCCACGCCTTCGAAGCGCTTGCGGGCCGACTCCTGGATCTCTGGCCGCAGGTGGTCCGTGAGCTCGGTGTCCACCGCGCCGGGCTCGACGAGCGACACGCGCACGTTGCGCTTTGTCACCTCCTGACGGAGCGACTCGCTGAATGCGCCCACGCCCCACTTCGTGAGGTTGTAGACACCGGAGCCGAGGCGCGCCACGCGCCCTGCCACCGAGCTGATGTTCACGATGTCGGCCACGCCCCGCGGCGAGCCCTCGGCGGCGCTGAGCAGGTGGGGGAGGGCGGCGTGCGAGCAGTAGAGAAGGCCCTGCACGTTGAGGGCGACCATGCGGTCCCACTCCTCGAGCGGCGCGTCCAGGATCGGTCCGAGCAGCATCACTCCGGCGTTGTTCACGAGGGTGTCGAGCCGGCCGAGCTCGCTCACCGTTTGCTCCACCACCGCCTGTGCCCGCTCCTGGCTCGTCACGTCGGCCTCGATCGCGAGCGCCTTGCCGCCGTCGCCCTCTATGCGCGAAACGAGCGCGTCGAGCCTGTCCTTGCGCCGCGCGGCCACAGCCACCGCGGCGCCCTGTGCAGCGAGCGCGACCGCCGTCGCCTCGCCGATCCCGCTGCTCGCGCCCGTTACGAGCGCGACCGTCCCATCAAGCCGTTCAGCCATCGTGAGTCCCTTTCTGAGTTCGAAGTGTTCAGCTCACCGCGTCGAGCAGCGCGGGGAGCAGGCCCGGCGACGCGGCGGCCAGACCGGCCGGAGCGCCCGGAAGCGCGGCAACCGAACCGCCCGCCTCGCTCACGATCAGCCGCGCCGCCGCCCAGTCCCAGTGCTTGAG
>DATEPK010000247.1:0-4602 GCA_035273245.1 Thermoleophilaceae bacterium | reverse complement strand
GTCGAGGCGCTCGCGCGCTGGAACCACCCCGAGCACGGGCTCGTGTCCCCCGAGAGCTTCATTCCGCTCGCCGAGCGCACCGGCCTCATCCGCCCGCTCACGCTGGCGGTGCTCGAGATGGCCATCGATCAGACCGCTGCGTGGCGCTCGCGCGGCATCGAGCTCGCGATGTCCGTGAACCTCTCGCCGCGGAACCTCACCGACCACGAGCTGCCCCACCAGATCAAGCGGTTGCTAGAGGAGCGCGGCGTGCCCACCAACTCGCTCGAGCTCGAGCTCCGCGAGGACACTCTCACGGCCGATCCCAAGCGCGCCCGCGACGTGCTTTCGCGCCTCGACGCAATGGGCATCTGGCTTGCGGTCGACGACTTCGGCACCGGCCGCACCTCACTCCCCTACCTGAACCAGCTTCCGGTGACCACGCTCAAGGTGGACCGCTCGTTTGTGAGCTCGATGACGCACGAGGGCGAGGACGCCGCGGTCGTGCGGTCGGCGATCGCGCTGGGCCGCAACCTCGGCCTGCGTGTTGTGGCGGAGGGCGTGGAGACGGACACCGTCATGAACCAGCTGCGCCAGCTCGGCTGCGACCAGGTGCAGGGCTTCCACGTGTGCCGCCCCGTGCCGGCCCCCGATTTCGAGGGCTGGCTGCGCGAGCGCGAGTTCGCCGAAGCGGCTGCCTGAGCTTTAGCGGCGCAGCCACTCCGGGCGATGCGGCTTTAGGCCGCGTGCCCAGGTGACGAGCCGTTCGCGGCGGCTGGGGCCTTCCGCGAGCAGCGGCACCGGCGCGCTGGTTCCGGGGTAATCGAGCGGAACCGGCCGCTTGAAGCTGTCGTAGAAGAGCATCCAGAAGCCGACCACAAATGCCGCGCAACACGGGATCAAAATCGCCGTGATCACGAACACCGGCGGCAGCCCCTTCACGTTGTCCGTGACGTACTGCTTCTCGCCGAAGTGGTTCACCGTGACGATCACGAAGATCACCATCAGCGCGGCGAACAGAGCCATGGCGCAGAGCGCGAACAGCCTCACGAACCAGCGCCACGTAGCAGCCATGTGGCAACGGTAGCGAAGCCGCGCGCGGCCGGCGAATGAAGGATTTGGGTGCCCATGACCGCCCGATCCTTCATCCGGCGGCTCGCGAGTTAGAGAGCGGACTCCTCGCGCAAGCGGTGCCGCCCTTCGCCAGTCAGCCGGCGAATGAAGGATTTGGGTGCCCATGACCGCCCAATCCTTCATCCGGCGCGAAAACGATAAATTGACACAAGCTGTGAATCGTGGTTCACTTCTTCGGGCGATGCCCTACCGCCAGACCGAGCACACGCGCGCCCGCATAGAGGCCACGCGGGAGCGGATCGTCGAGGCCGCGCGCGAGCAGATTGCCGAGGCGGGCTACGCGTCCGCCAGCGTTCAGGCCGTGGCACGGCGGGCGAACGTGGCCACTGGGAGCGTTTACCGCCACTTCCCGTCGAAGGCGGACCTGTTTGCCGAGGTGTTCAGGCGAGCGTCCCAGCGCGAGCTGGACCTCGTCACTCGAGTCACCTCGGACGAGACGCGCCCGGCGCCGGAGCGCATCGCACAAGCCGCCGAGGCGTTCGCGCGGCGCGCGCTCGCGGCGCCCACGCTCGCCTACGCGCTGCTCGCGGAGCCGGTCGACCCGGCCGTGGAGGCCGAGCGCCTCGCCTTCCGCCGCGGCTACCGCGACGCGTTCGCCGGCGCCCTGCAAGACGGCATCGCCGCAAACGAGTTCCGCGAGCTCGACTCGCAGCTCGCGGCCGCGGCCATCGTCGGAGCGCTGGGCGAGGCGCTGCTCGGCCCGCTCTCCCCCGCCTCGAACGGCCACAAGGCGCCCAAACACCACGACGCCCTCGTGGCCAATCTTGTCCAGTTCTGTCTCAATGCAATAGAGGAGAAGACGCATGTCGGTGCTCGATCGCACTCATGAGGTCCTGAACCAGGCCCCGCCGCTGCTCGACTACAACGTGTTCGAGGCCGACGTGCCGCTGCGCGAGGCGCTCGAGCGCGAGGGCGGCGACTGGGGCATCGACCGCCTGCGCGACCTCGGCACCGTCGCCGGCTCGGCCGAGGCGCGCGAGCATTCGCTCAGGGCCGAGCGCAACCAGCCGCGGCTCCTCACGCACGACCGCTACGGCAACCGGATCGACCAGGTGGACCTCGACCCGTCGTGGCACTGGCTCCTGCGCGTGGCGATCGAGCGCGAGCTGGCGGCACTCCCGTGGCGCGACCCGCAGCCCGGCGCACACGTGGTGCGCGGGGCGATGATGTACGTGTTCGGGCAGGTGAACGCTGGCGTGCTGTGCCCGGTGTCGATGACCTACTCGGCCGTGCCGGCACTGCGCGCGAACCCCGAGCTCGCGGCCGAGTGGGAGCCGCGCCTCACGCTGCCGGACTACGAGCGGGGCGCCATCAGCGGCATGGCGATGACGGAGAAGCAGGGCGGCTCGGACGTGCGCGCCAACACCACGCGGGCGGAGCCGCAATCAGACGGCACCTACGAGATCACCGGTCACAAGTGGTTCTGCTCGTATCCGCCGTGCGACGTCTTCCTCACGCTCGCGCAGGCGCCCGCCGGGCTCTCCTGCTTCCTCATAGAGGGGCGCGATCCCGGCTTCCGGATCCAGCGGCTGAAGGACAAGCTCGGCACGCGCTCGCTGCCGTCGTCCGAGGTCGAGTTCCACGGCGTTCGCGGCCGGCTCGTGGGCGAGGAGGGCCGCGGTGTGCCGACGATCATCGAGATGGTCAACCACACGCGGCTCGACTGCCTGATCGGAAGCGCAGCGGGGATGCACTACGGCGTGGCGCAGGCGGTTCACCACGCGCGGCACCGCTCCGCGTTCGGCAAGCCGCTGGTCGAGCAGCCGGCCATGCAGAACGTGCTGGCCGACCTCGCGATCGAGGCGGAGGCCGCCACCGCCGCGGCGATGCGCATCGCGCGCGCCTACGACGAGAAGGACACGGCGTTCAGGCGAATCGCCACGGCCGTGCTCAAGTACTGGGTGTGCAAGCGCGCCGCCCCGCACGCAAACGAGGCGCTCGAGTGCCACGGCGGCAACGGCTACATCGAGGAGTCGAACATGCCGCTGCTCTACCGCGACGCCCCGCTCAACTCGATCTGGGAGGGCTCTGGAAACGTGGCCGCCCTCGACGTCCTGCGCGCGATGATGCGCGAGCCCGCGGCGCTGCCCGCCTTCCTCGACGAGTGCAAGGAGGCGAGCGGCGCGGACGCACGGCTCGATGCCCACATCCAGGAGATCGAGGGCGAGTTCGCGAACTTCGACGTGGAGAACGCGCAGTGGCGTGCCCGAGCGCTCGTGGAGAAGCTGGCGCTCGCGCTGCAGGCAAGCCTGCTCGTGCGCCACGCGCCGCCGGCCGTGGCGGACGCGTTCTGCGCCGGTCGCCTCGGCGGGGAGGGCGGCCGCGCGTTCGGCACTCTGCCGAGCGGGGTCGACGCGCCGGCGATCATCGACCGAGCGCTCGCCGCATGAGCGGCCGGCCGGTGCCGAGCCGCCCGGGGATAGACCCGGGCTACGGGATCGGCCGCGGCGGCAGCGCGCCGGGCGAGCTGCTCCCGTGGGAGCGGGTCGAGCAGTGGCTCGAGGCGGCGCGCAACTACTGGGTGTCCACAACGCGTCCGGATGGGCGCCCGCACGCGAAGCCCGTGTGGGGACTGTGGCTCGACGGGCGGGTGCTGTTCTCCACCGATCCGAACAGCGTCACGGGTCGCAACATCGCCGCCGGATCGCCCGTTCAGATTCATCTCGAGAGCGGTGACGAGGTGGCGATCCTCGACGGCGACCTGGAGTGGCCGGACGATCCCGATCTGCTCGCGCGCGCGGTCGACGCGTACGAGAAGAAGTACGGCATCAGGTTCGACCCCGCGCCCGGAGAGACACCGTTCATGGCACTCCGGCCGGGCAAGATCCTGAGCTGGGAAGAGGCCGATTACCCGGAGACGGCCACCCGCTGGGACGTCTACCCCGAGCCGCCGACCTCGAGGAACGCTTCGTAGCGCTTGATGTCGCGCTCGGCCCGGCGGCGCTCCTCAGAGCCCTCCTCGGCCTCCTCGAGCGCGCGGCGCGCGTTCTCTAGCTGGGACTCGATCGCCGAGCGGTCGAGGTTGTCGGGATCGACGGCGTCCTCCACGAGCAGGAGCGCCGTGTTGTCGACCACCTGGAGGTAGCCCTCGCCCTGCGCGAAGCGCACGATGTCCGAGTCCGACTTGTAGAGCCGCAGCTCGGTGGGCTCGAGCATCGCCATCAGCGGGGCGTGGTTGGCGAGGATGCCGATGGAGCCCACGCTCGTACGCGTGGACACCATCTCCACCTCGTCGTCGAAGACCTTCCCCTCAGGGGTGAGGACCTCAACAGGGAACTTGTTCCGAGCCAACTACGACTCCTGGGTGTCGGACTCTTGGGTGTCGGAGTCGGAGGATTCGCTGTCGGAGTCGGAGTCGGAGTCTTCTTCCTGCTCCTGCGACCTGCGACCCTGCGACCTGCTCCCCCTCCCGGCCTCGATGACCTCGTCGATGTTCCCCTTCATGTAGAAGGCACCTTCGGGAAGCTCATCGTGCTTCCCCTCGATGAT
>DATEPK010000246.1:0-3258 GCA_035273245.1 Thermoleophilaceae bacterium | reverse complement strand
TTTCGCGCAGTGAGGCGGGCGGGCGGCCGAGCACGAGCACGCGGCCGTTCGACTTGACCTCGCGGATCGTCGGGTGGAAGAACTCGTACACCTGCGCGAGCTCCTCGGTGGAGGAGATTCCGGAGGCGTCGAACACGAGCGCCGAGTACTTCTGGCCCTCCTTGAACTTCTCGTGCGCCTCCTCCCTGGCCGCTGTGAGCGTGTCGCGCACCGGCCCCAGCAACGCCCCGTCACCACCCAGCAGCGCGGGTCCCTCGAGCAGCGGCTGGCCCGGCTCGTAGCGCCGCAGCCGCACCGGCTGCGGGAGGCCGAACTGCTTCGAGACGAAGCGTCCGGGCGGAGTCTCGATCAGCTGCTGATACCGGTCTGCCAAGTCACAACACCCCTTGGGAGTTCAAAAGTTCTGTACGAGCGGGTACACCAATAGCGCCTATACCCGTTTACGAGGAGATCCTGCACGTATGGCCGAAACCAAGCCCCTCGCCGCGATCATCGGTGGAAACCGTATTCCCTTCGCGCGTTCGAACGGCCCGTACTCGGAGGCGTCGAATCAGGACATGCTCACCACCGCGCTCGACGGGCTGATCGCGCGCTACGGCCTGCGCGACGAGCGGATCGGCGAGGTGGTGGCCGGCGCCGTGCTCAAGCACAGCCGTGACTTCAACCTCACGCGCGAGTGCGTGCTGGGCTCGGCGCTCGCGCACAACACGCCCGCCTACGACGTGCAGCAGGCGTGCGACACGGGCATCGAGGCCACCGTGCTCGTGGCAAACAAGATCGCGCTCGGGCAGATCGAGTGCGGCATCGCCGGCGGCGTGGACACCACGAGCGACGCTCCGATCGAGATCAACGAGGACCTGCGCCGCGTCCTGCTCGAGTTCAACCGCACCAAGTCCGCCGCGGGCCGCGTCAAGCTGCTCGGCCACCTCCGCCCGGGCCAGATCGTTCCCGAGATCCCGCGGAATGCCGAGCCGCGCACCGGTCTCTCGATGGGGCAGCATCAGGCGATCACCACCAAGCACTGGGGCATCACGCGCGAGGAGCAGGACGAGCTGGCCGCGCGCAGCCACCAGAACCTCGCGGCCGCGTACGACCGCGGCTTCTTCGACGACCTCGTCACGCCCTACCTCGGCCTCGAGCGGGACCAGAACCTGCGGCCTGATTCGACACCGGAGAAGCTCGCCAAGCTCAAGCCGGTGTTCAGCCCGAACGGGGACAAGGAGGGCGCGACGATGACGGCCGGCAACTCCACGCCGCTGTCGGACGGCGCGTCCACCGTGCTGCTTGCGAGCGACGAATGGGCCGAGCGGCGCAACCTCCCCGTGCTCGCGCACCTCACCCACGCGGCGGTCGCCGCCGTGGATTACGTGCACGGCGACGAGGGCCTGCTGATGGCGCCCGCGTATGCGGTGCCGCGGCTGCTCGACAAGGCCGGCCTCAAGCTGCAGGACTTCGACTTCTACGAGATCCACGAGGCGTTCGCCTCGCAGGTGCTCACCACGCTGAAGGCGTGGGAGTCGCCCGAGTTCTGCAAGGAGCGCCTCGGGCGCGACGAGCCGCTCGGCCCCATCGACCGCGACAAGCTCAACGTCAACGGCGGCTCGCTCGCCGTCGGCCATCCGTTCGCCGCCACGGGCGGGCGCATCGTGGCCTCGCTGGCGAAGATGCTTGCGGAGAGGGGATCGGGCCGCGGCCTGATCTCGATCTGCGCCGCCGGCGGCCAGGGAGTGGCGGCGATCCTCGAGCGATGAGCGGCTTCGACCTGCGCCTCTCTCCCGCGCACCACGACCTCGTGGAGCGCACCCACCGCTTCGCCGCGGACGTGATCCGGCCGGTGGCGGAGGAGTACGACAAGCGCGAGGAGTTCCCGTGGCCCGTGCTCGAGGAGGCGGCGAAGCAGGGTTTCTACAGCCCGCTGTTCTACCGCGACCTGATCGGCGACCCCACAGGGCTCTTGCTCCCGCTGTTCATGGAGGAGCTGTTCTGGGGCTGCGCCGGCATCGGCCTCTCGATCGTGATGCCGGCGCTCGCGCTGTCGGCGATGGCGCAGGCGGCCACGCCCGAGCAGCTCCTGCGCTGGGCGCCCGAGTGCTTCGGCGAGCCGGGCGACCTCAAGCTGGCCGCGCTCGCGGTGTCCGAGCCCGAAGGCGGCAGCGACGTTCGCAACCTGCGCACCCGCGCGCGCAAGGACGGCGACGAGTGGGTGATCGACGGGCACAAGATCTGGATCGGCAACGGCGGGATCGCGAACGTGCACGTGGTGAACGCCACCGTGGACCCCGACCTCGGCCACCGCGGGCAGGCGCTTTTCGTGGTGCCCGGCGGCACGCCCGGCCTCACGCTCGTGCGCAAGCTCGAGAAGCTCGGCTGCCGCGCGTCGCACACCGCGGAGATCACGTTCGAGAACTGCCGCGTGCCGGCGGACCACCTGCTCGGCGGCGAGAAGAAGCTCGAGCGCAAGCTCGAGGAGGCGCGAGCGGGCGAGGGCCGGTCGGCCACGCTCGGCGCCTTCGAGCAGACGCGCCCGATGGTGGCCGCGCAGGCGCTCGGCATCGCGCGCGCCGCGTTCGAGTTCGCCTGCGACTGGGCGTCTGAGCGCGAGGCCTTCGGCGGCCCGATCCTCGAGAAGCAGGGCATCTCGTTCCCGCTCGCCGAGCTGGCGGCGGAGCTGGACGCCGCGAGGCTGCTCACGTGGCGCGCCGCCTGGATGTCCGGGCAGAAGATCCCGTTCCACCACGCCGAGGGCTCGATGTCGAAGATGAAGGCGTCCGAGGTGGCGGTGGCGATGACCGAGCGGGCGATCCAGGTGTGCGGCGGCTGGGGCTACGTGCGCGATCTGCCCGTGGAGAAGTGGTACCGCGACGCCAAGCTCTACACGATCTTCGAGGGCACGAGCGAGATCCAGCGCCTGGTGATCGGGCGCACGCTGGGCGACGCCGCCGACACGCCGCCGCTCCACCACCAGTCCCCCACGCCCAGGTTCGCGCCGAGTCGCAGCGTGGGCCGCGGCACGCCGTTCCGCGCGCGTATGGGGATGGCGGGGCTGCGCGTGGGCCAGAAGATCCCGAAGGCGGTGATGCGCCCAACGATGGCGATTCTTTCGCCCCCGAGCGGGCCGAAGCGGAAGGATCGCTAGTCGGCCGGACTTCTCGGCGGACTGCCGTCGGCGGACGGCGGACTGATCTCGAATTCAGCGCGAACTCGAGTACCGCCGCCCGGCGGGCTTTCGAGATCAAACGTCCCCGCGAGCGCCTCGAC